>JANOPR010000114.1:0-3477 GCA_031421955.1 Burkholderiales bacterium | reverse complement strand
CCGCTGCGCATTCCACGGCGCGCGGTACCGACAGGTCGACCGGCTTCTCGCAGAAGATGTGCTTCTTCGCCGCGGCAGCACGGTGGATCAGGTCGCTGTGGGTGTCGGTGGGCGAGCCGATGACCACCGCGTCGATGCTGGCGTCGGCCAGCACCGCCTCGGGCGTGGACACCTTGGCGCCGAGCTGCGCGGCCAACGCAGCCGCGCTGTCGGCCACGGGGTCGCAGACGAATTTCAGGTTCACCCCGGGCAGCGCGGCCAGATTGGCGGCATGGATGCGGCCGATGCGACCGGCGCCGAAGACGGCAACGTTTTTCATATGATGGCTCCTTGAAGTCGGCTCGCCTGCGCGGTGGCAGGCCAAACAAAGGTCTGCCCAGCGACCGCCGCGGAACCGGCTTTGCCGGGCCGCTGGCGGTGCCCCCTCGAGGGGGTGCGGCGAAGCCGCTCCGGGGGTGGGCTCATTCGGGCTGGGCGCCGGGCACCCATTGGTCGTAGTCGACCAGGGCGCCGGTCATCACGCCCGACTCGGGGCTGAGCATGTAGCTGATCAGGCCGGCCAGTTCGTCGGGCTTGGCGAGCTGGCCCATCGGCCGCGAGGCCTCGGCCTTGGCCAGCCAGTCGTCGGGCGCGCCGTGTGCCTTCTTCTGGATCGCCGTCTCGCCGGGCGTGTCCATCCAGCCGGCCATCACCCCGTTGCAGCGGATGCGCTGCGCGCGATGCGACTGCGCCACGTTCTTGGTCAGGTTTGCCAGCGTCGCCTTCGAGGCCGAATACGGCACCAGGAACGACTGCCCGCAATGCGCCGACTGCGACAGCACGTTGACGATCGCGCCCGGCGCGCCGCGTTCGAGCAGATGCCGCACCAGCCCCTGCATCAACAGAAAGGGCCCGCGCGCATTGATGTCCATCTGCTGCTGCCACATGTCAACCGTGGTGTCGAGCAGCGTGCCGCGCTCGGTGGTGGCCGCGGAGTTGAGCAGTGCATTGAGGCTGCCGAGCAAACCCAGCGACTCATGGACCAGGCGCTGGCAGTCGTCGGCCACGCCCACGTCGGCCTGCACGTAATGGCACTCGGTGCCCAGCGCACGCACCTCGGCCGCGGCCGCCCGGCCGAGCGCTTCGCGCCGGCCGGCGATGACGATGCCCGCGGCGCCCTCGCGCGCCAGCCGCCGCGCCACCGCCAGGCCCAGGCCCTGGGTGCCGCCGGTGATGAGGGCGCGGGTGTTGCGGTGGCGGGGTGCGAATTCAGCGTTCATGGCGCGGGGGAGGCAGTGGGACGGCGCCACACTGTAGCGCTGCGCGGGGCGCGGGGATCACGAACGTGATCGCTCCCTGCCTGCGTTCACATCACGTCGCGTTCCGCGCACCGACTCGACTGTCATCAGTGCGGCAAGGGCCGACGCTGGCCGATCCTGGCTACCATTCCCCCATCCGCGCTGGTTGCGTTCGACCGGCGCCTCACAGGAGTCTGCGCGTGAGCGGTCTTCGTTTTCCCGGCCCCCGCCGCTTCGACATCGCCTGCCTCGGCCGCCTGGCCGTCGATCTGTACGCCCAGCAGGTCGGCGCGCGGCTCGAAGACGTGGCCAGCTTCGCCAAGTACCTCGGCGGCAGCTCGGCCAATATCGCCTTCGGCGTGGCCCGCCTGGGCCTGCGTTCGGCGATGGTGTCGCGCGTCGGCGACGAGCAGATGGGCCGCTTCCTCGTCGAGACGCTGGAGCGCGAGGGCTGCGACACGAGCCGGGTGCAGGTCGACCCCGAGCGCCTGACCGGCCTGGTGCTGCTCGGCCTGAAGGACCGCGACACCTTCCCGCTGCTCTTCGTGCGTGAGAACTGTGCCGACATGGCCCTCGATGCGGCGGCCATCGACGAGGACTTCATTGCCGGCTGCCGCGCGTTGCGGATCACGGGCACGCACCTGTCCACGCCGACCGTGCGCGCCGCCTCGCTGGGCGCGCTCGGCCATGCCAAGAAGCATGGCGTGGTGCGCGTCCTGGACATCGACTACCGCCCGGTGTTGTGGGGCCTGACCCGGCGCGGCGAAGGTGCCAACCGCTACGTCGCCGACGCGGCCGTCACGGCGCGGCTGCAGGCGCTGCTGCCGCAGTTCGATCTGCTGATCGGCACCGAAGAGGAATTCATGATCGCCGGCGGCGTGCCCGGTGATCTACTGGCCTGCCTGCGCCGCGTGCGCGAAGTCAGCAGCGCCGCGCTGGTGGTCAAGCTTGGCGCCAAGGGCTGTGCCTTCATCGAAGGCGCTGTGCCGGCGCGCCTGGAAGACGCTCCGACCGCACAGGGCGAGCGCATCGAGGTCATGAACATCCTGGGCGCCGGCGACGCCTTTGCCGCCGGGCTGATGACGGGTTTTCTGAACGGCGAGGACTTCCACGGCGCGGCCCGAATCGCCAACGCCTGCGGCGCCATCGTCGTTTCGCGCCACGCCTGCGCACCGGCCATGCCCACGCCGGCCGAGCTGGCGCATTGGTTCGGCGGCAGGCGGCGGCCCAAGGTCGATGCCGACCCGATGCTCGCGCACCTGCACCGCACGACACCGAATCGACCGGCCTGGCCCGAGTTGAACGTGATGGCGCTGGACCACCGCTCGCAGTTCGAGGCCATGGCCCGCGAGACCGGCGCGCCGCTGGCGCGCATTCCGCTGCTCAAACAGTTGCTGCTGCGCGCGGCTGCGGGCGTAGAGCGCGCACAGGATCTTCACGGCCGGCTCGGCGTCCTGATCGACGGCCGCTACGGCAGCGATGCGCTGGCCGCCGCCACCGGGCGTGGCTGGTGGGTCGGCCGCCCGGTCGAGCAGCCCGGCTCGCGGCCGCTGGCCTTTGACGGCACGCGCTCGATCGGCAGCCTGCTGCCCTCCTGGCCGCGCGAGCAGGTCGTCAAATGCCTGGTGGCCTACCACCCCGACGACGACGCGACGCTGCGCGTGGCACAAGAGGAGCGACTGCTCGAGTTGTGGGAAGCCACGCGCGTCAGCGGCCACGAGTTGCTGCTCGAAGTCATCCCGCCCGGCGGCCACGACGATGCCGTCGTGCTGCGCGCGGTGCAGCGCTTCTACAACCTCGGCCTCAAGCCCGAGTGGTGGAAATTGATGCCGATGGCCCGCGACGGCTGGAGCGCCCTCGCGGCGTTGGTCGAGGAACGCGACCCGCCATGCCGCGGTGCCGTGATCCTGGGCCTGAACCAGCCGATCGAAGCCCTGGCGCAGGGTTTCGCGCAGGCCACGCACCCGATCGTCAAAGGCTTCATGGTCGGGCGCACGATCTGGGGTGAGGCCAGCCGCGCCTGGCTGGCCGGTGAGATTGACGATGGCCTTTTGATCGAGCGCGTGGCCGAGCGCTTCGGTCGGTTGGTGCAGGCCTGGCGCAGCACACGCAAGGAAACGCAATGACCCCGACCATTCGCCTGACGATGGCGCAGGCCCTGGCGGCGCACATGGCTGCGCTGCAGATCGAGTGCGACGAC
>JANOPR010000113.1:0-7253 GCA_031421955.1 Burkholderiales bacterium | reverse complement strand
TGCGTGCGCGCGGCCTGCATGCGCTCGGCCAGCCGCGTTTGCAACTCGCGCAGGGCTTGTTTGTTGGCCATCCGTCAGGCCAGCGCCGCGCCGCCCCAAGCGGCCTGAGATCCCCTCGGGGGGCGCGAACGAAGTGAGCTTGAGGTCGTCATTTCTAGTCGAAGGCGTGGATCTTGGCCAGCAACTCGTCGGCATTGACGGGCTTGACCACGTAGTCACGCGCGCCCTGACGCATGCCCCAGACCTTGTCGGTCTCCAGGCCCTTGCTGGTGCACATGATCACGGGCACTGCCGCAAAACGCGGGTCGCGTGTGATGGATCGGGTCAATTGGAAGCCGTTTTGACCCGGCATGACCACGTCCATCAGGATCAGGTCGGGCTTGTCGTCGGCCAGGCGCCGCATGGCCTCTTCCCCGTTCTCGGCCGTGCGCACGGCAAAACCGTTGCGCGTCAGCAATTCGGACAGGTGGTGCAGTTCGGTCTTCGAGTCGTCGACCAGCAGGATTTTTTGAATCGCCATCGTCGGGTGTTCCTCAGGGGTGAGTCGGGGCACGCGCCGCGCGCGTTGCTTCAGGCGCGGGGCCGGTACTGCGCCACGGCGCGCAACAGCTGCTCTTTGGTGAACGGCTTGGTCAGGTAGTCCTCGGCGCCGACCATGCGGCCACGCGCCTTGTCGAACAGGCCATCCTTGGATGACAGCATGATCACCGGCACATGCGCGAACCGAGGGTTGCGCTTGATGATGGCGCAGGTCTGGTAGCCGTCCAGGCGCGGCATCAGGATGTCGCAAAAAATCAGCACCGGGATGTGGTCGTTGACCTTGGCCAGTGCATCAAACCCGTCTTCGGCCAGCACCACCTCGTGGCCGCCCTGGGCCAGGAAGATCTCGGCGCTGCGGCGGATGGTGTTGCTGTCGTCGATGACCAGCACCTTGACGCCGGGGGCCGCGCTGTCGGCAAGTGGAGCGATCGTCAAACAGCTTCTCCTTGTTCCGGCGGCACTGAGGGTGTCAATGCAAATCCGCTCAAATCTGCACCATCTCGAAGTCGTCCTTGCGTGCACCGCACTCGGGACAGGTCCAGTTCATCGGCACAGCGGCCCATGCGGTGCCGGGCGCCAGGCCATGCTCCGGGTCGCCTTCGGCTTCGTCGTAAATCCAGCCGCAGATCAGGCACATCCAGGTGCACGCTTGTTGGCTCACAGGTTGCAAGTCAATCACTACAATGGGGGGAGATTGTAGACACCGCATACTTGAAGAATCCAAGTCTGCGTAGGCACATACGCAACATTCTTCACAGTCTGCTGGAGGTCTGACCAGCCCCTCGAACCGCGCCGGACGACGCCCCATGAACGCCCCGACACCCCCGTCCGACCCCCAAGCTCCAAGCATTGAAGAGCCCGCGCCGGCCTGCGTCATGAGCTTCAATGCCAGCGACGCCAGCGGTGCGGGCGGCAGCGCCGGCGACGTCGCGACCATTGCCGCCATGGGCGCGCATGCGCTGCCCGTGATCACGTCGATCGTCGTTCGCGACAGCGCCGAACTGTTCGACCAGCACCCGATCGACGTCGACGTCGTCGCCGAACAGGCGCGCACAGTCCTCGAAGACGTGACGATCGCAGGCTGGAAGGTCGGCTTCCTGGGCACCGCCGAGGGCGTCAGCGCGGTGGCCGAAATCCTGTCGGATTACCCTGACGTGCCGCTGGTCAGCTACCTGCCGAACCTGGGCTGGATCGACGACGACGACTTGCAGGCCTACCTCGACGCCTTTCGCGAACTGGTGTTGCCGGCCACCGAGGTGCTGGTCGGCAATCACAAGACCCTGACCGACTTCCTGCTGCCCGAATGGGACAGCGAGCGCCCGCCTTCGGCGCGCGAGCTGGCCGTGGCCGCGGGCGAGCACGGCACACGCTACGTGCTCGTGACAGGCGTGATGCTGCCGGGCAAGACCAGCGAGCAGTGGATCGACAACGTCCTGGCCTCGCCGCAGGGTGCCATCACGGGCGAGAAGTTCGAGCGCTTCGAGGCCAGCTTTGTCGGCGCCGGCGACACCCTGTCGGCAGCGCTGGCCGCCCTGCTGGCCGCAGGCAGCGAGCTTTCGGCCGCGGTCGGGGAGGCCTTGGCGTTTCTGGACCAGAGCCTGGATGCAGGGTTCCGGCCGGGCATGGGCAATGTGATCCCGGATCGCTTCTTCTGGGCCCTGCCGCCGGGTGAGGAAGGCGCGCCGGGCGAAGGCGACGAGGGCGCCATGCGCGGCGAAGACACCGAGGGCGCCAGCGACAAGGAAGCCGGACCGCGCCGTGTCCACTGAAGCGCGCACCAACGCGGGCCTGTTCGCGCGCGCTCTGCGCGTGATCCCGGGCGGCGTCAATTCACCGGTGCGCGCCTTCCGCGCCGTCGGCGGCACCCCACGCTTCATCGCCAGCGCACAGGGCGCCTACATGTTCGACGCCGAGGGCCGGCGCTATATCGACTACATCGGCTCCTGGGGCCCGATGATCCTGGGCCATGGCCACCCGGCCGTGCTCGAAGCCGTGCAGCGTGCCGCGCGTGACGGCCTGTCGTTCGGCGCGCCGACCGAGCGCGAGATCGAACTGGCCGAGGAAATCCTGCGCCATGTGCCCAGCATGGAGCAGATTCGCCTGGTGTCCAGCGGCACCGAGGCAGGCATGAGCGCGCTGCGGCTGGCGCGCGGCGCAACCGGGCGCTCCAAACTGATCAAGTTCGAGGGCTGCTACCACGGCCATGCCGACGCGCTGCTGGTCAAGGCCGGTTCGGGCCTGGCCACCTTCGGCCACCCGACCAGCGCGGGCGTGCCGCCCGAGGTGGTACGCGACACGCTGGTGCTCGAGTACAACCATGTCGAGCAACTCGAAGCGGCCTTTGCCGCCCAGGGCAACGAAATTGCCTGCGTGATGATCGAGCCGATTGCCGGCAACATGAACTTCGTGCGCGCCAGCCTGCCGTTCATGAAACGCCTGCGCGAGCTGTGCAGCCAGCACGGCGCCCTGCTGGTATTCGATGAAGTCATGACCGGCTTTCGGGTCGCCCTGGGCAGCGCACAGAGCCTGTACGCCCAGGCCATCCCCGGGTTCCGCCCCGACCTGAGCGTGTTCGGCAAGGTGATCGGCGGGGGCATGCCGCTGGCCGCCTTCGGCGGCCCGCGCGATGTGATGAAGCTGCTGGCGCCGCTGGGCCCGGTATACCAGGCCGGCACCCTGTCAGGCAACCCGGTGGCCACCGCCTGCGGCCTGGCCACGCTGCACGAAGTTGCCAAGCCGGGCTTCTTCGAGGCGCTGGCGGCGCGCACACAGTCTCTGGTCGAAGGCCTCATCGGCGCGGCACGCCAGGCCGGGGTGCCGCTCGTAGGTGACAGCCAGGGCGGCATGTTCGGCTTCTTCTTCGCTGAGACCCTGCCGCAAAACTACGGCGTCGTGATGGCCACCGACAAGGAACGCTTCAACCGCTTCTTCCACGCCATGCTCGATCGCGGCGTGTACCTCGCGCCGGCGCTTTATGAGGCGGGCTTCGTCAGCGCGGCGCATACGCAGGCCGACATCGACACCACCGTGGCCGCCGCCGCCGCCGCCCTGCGCAGCTGAGGCAGCGCGGCTGCGTCGCGCTGCGGCGCAGCCGCCCTCAGACGTGACGCCCACTCCTAGAATCGAAAGCCATGCACCTTCACATTCTGGGTATCTGCGGCACCTTCATGGGGGGGCTGGCGGCCATCGCGCGCGAAGCCGGCCATCGCGTGACGGGTTGCGACGCCAAGGTCTACCCGCCGATGAGCGACCAGTTGCGTCGCCTGGACATCGACCTCATCGAAGGCTACGGCGCTGCACAGATGGACTTGAAGCCGGATGTGTTCGTTATCGGCAATGTGGTCACGCGAGCACGCACGGACGAATTTGCGCTGATGGAGGCGATCCTCGACGCAGGTGCCGACTACACCAGCGGCCCGCAATGGCTGGCCGAAAACGTCCTGCGCCACCAGCATGTACTGGCCGTGGCCGGCACGCATGGCAAGACGGGGACGACGTCGATGCTGGCCTGGATTCTCGAAGCCGCCGGCCTCGAGCCGGGCTTCCTCGTCGGCGGCGTGCCGCTGAACTTCGGCGTCTCGGCGCGCCTCGGCGGTGGACGCCACTTCGTCATCGAAGCCGACGAGTACGACACCGCGCTGTTCGACAAGCGCAGCAAGTTTGTTCACTACCGCCCGCGCACCGCCATCCTGAACAACCTCGAGTACGACCACGCCGACATCTTCCCCGACCTGGCCGCCATCGAAACCCAGTTCCATCATCTCGTGCGCACGGTGCCGTCCAAGGGGCGCCTGGTCGTCAACGCCCGCGACGAGGCCCTGCAACGCGTGCTCGACCGTGGCTGCTGGAGCGAGGTGGCGCGCTTCGGCGCGCTGCGCGAAGAACCGGGCGCGTTGCGCGCGCGCGGCGAGTCCAATGCCTTCGATGTCTTGCGCGGCAGCCTGAAGCTTGGCCGTGTCGAATGGGCCCTGCAGGGCGAACACAATCAGCTCAATGCACTGGCGGCCATCGCCGCGTCCGAGCATGTGGGCGTCACGCCGCAAGCCGCGGCGGCGTCGCTGTCGAAGTTCAAGAACGTCAAGCGGCGCATGGAACGCGTCGGCGAGGCCGGCGGCGTGGTGGTGTATGACGACTTCGCACACCACCCGACCGCAATCCGCACCACGGTGGCCGGGCTGCGCCAGCAGGTCGGCTTGGCGCGCGTGCTGGCGGTGTTCGAACCGCGCTCGAACACCATGAGGCAAGGGGCGATGAAGTCCCAGCTGCCCTGGGCGCTCGAGGACGCCGACCTGTCGTTCTGCCTGCAGGGCCCCTACGGCTGGGACGCACGCCAGGTGCTTGCGCCCATGGGCGACGCAGCTGTCGTGGCTGACGACGTCGACGCGCTGGTGGCTGCGGTGGTGGCAACGGCCCGACCTGCAGACCATGTCCTGTGCATGAGTAACGGCGGTTTCGGCGGTATTCACGGCAAGCTGCTCGCCGCACTGCGAGGCAGGTTCGGATGAATCAGCGAGCCGTGGCAGCGCACGCCACGCATGTCTTGTACCTGCACGGCTTCCGCTCGTCGCCGAAGTCGGCCAAGGCGCAGTTCATGGGCGCGTGGATGCGTGCCCATCGACCCGATGTGCAATGGGCCTGTCCGCAGCTGCCGCCCTCACCCAAGGCGGCGATGGCGCTGGTCGCCGAGCAACTCGCGGCGTGGCCGATCGAGCGCATGGCCGTGGTCGGCAGTTCGCTCGGCGGCTTTTACGCCACGGTCGTGGCCGAAGGTACCGGTTGCCGCGCGGTGGTGCTGAATCCGGCCATCAACCCAGCGCGCGACCTCGCGGGGCACATTGGCGACCTGACTTCGTACCACGACCCCGACGACCACTTCTACTTCCGCCCCGAGTACGTGACCCAGCTGCGAGTCATGACGCCGCGCACGATCACGCGCCCAGAGCGCTACTTCGCCGTCATCGCCAAGGGCGACGAGGTGCTCGACTGGCGCGAGATGACGGCACGCTATCCCGGCGCGACGATCCGCCTGCTCGAAGGCGGCGACCACGCGCTGTCTGACTTCGACCTGCACCTGCCCGCGGCATTGAACTTCCTCGGCCTGCAAGCCTGAAGGCCCCGGGACGCCTTCGGCGTCGGCCCCCAAGGTGAGCTCAGGCCGCTCGGGGCGGCCCGGCGCTGGCCTGAGCCGAACCCGTGCTGGGCGTCGGCGACAATCCCTCGCCTATGTATGCACTGTTTGAAGAGGCCGGGAAGTTCCATGCCGGCCGCGTGATGACCGAAGCCGACGCCTCGGCGCAGATCGAACTCGAGTCGGGCAAGCGCGTCAAGGTCAAGGCGGCAAACCTGCTGTTGAAGTTCGAGCAGCCCGCACCGGCGGAGTTGATCGCTCAGGCGCAGGCCCTCTCGAGCGAGATCGACCTCGACCTGGCGTGGACGTTCGCGCCCGAAGCCGAATTCGGCTTCGCCGACCTGGCGCGCGACTATTTCAGTGCTAAAGCCGGCGTCGCGCAGCAGGCCGCCGCGCTGTTCCGGCTGTTCGAGGCGCCGCACTACTTTCGGCGCCTTGGAAAGGGCCAGTTCAGGAAGGCGCCCGAAGAGACCGTCAAGGCCGCCCTGCTCGGGATCGAGCGCAAGAAGCAGCTCGCGGCGCAGATCGAAGCCTGGGCCGCGGAGTTGCAGGCCGGCGTCTGCCCGGGCCCGGTGCGCGAGCAGCTGTACAAGATCCTGTTCAAGCCCGACAAGAACGCCGCCGAGTACAAGGCCGTCGTCGAGGCCGCCAAGCGCTCACACCGCGCGCCGCTCGAGTTGCTCAAGGCCGCTGACGCCATCGCCAGCTCGTACCAGTTCCACTGGCGGCGCTTCCTCTTCGAGCAATTCCCGCGCGGCACGTCGTTCCCTGCCAATCTGGACGTGCCGACGGTGCGGGAACCCCTGCCACTCGCGGCCGTGCAGGCTTTCTCGATCGACGACTCGGCCACCACCGAGATAGACGACGCGTTGTCGGTGCAGGGCTTGGGCCAGGGCACGGTGGTGCTGGGCATCCACATCGCTGCGCCGGCGCTGGCGTTCGAGCCCGGCTCGGCGCTGGACAAGCTCGCCAGCGAGCGCCTGTCGACGGTCTACATGCCCGGCTGGAAACTGACCATGCTGCCCGACGCGGTGGTGCAGGCCTACACGCTGATCGCGGGCCGCGACTGCCCCGCCGTGAGCCTGTATGTCACGTTCGACGAAACCACCCTCGAGGTGCTGGGCAGCCAGACCCGCCTCGAGCGCGTGCCGATCGTCGCAAATCTGCGCCACGATCTGCTCGACCGCGTGATCAGCGAGGCCTCGCTGGAGGGCAGCGCGGCCGCTGACTACCCCTTCGCCACCGAGCTGGCCTTCGCGTGGCGCCTGGCCCGTGAGCTGAAGTCGCGCCGCGAAATCGTGCGCGGCAAGCCCGAGACCTTCAACCGGCCCGACTACAACTTCCGCCTGGAGAGCGCGGGCGCGGGCGAACCGGTCGGCGATGAACGGGTGCAGATCACGACCCGCCAGCGCGGCGCCCCGCTGGACCTGATCGTGGCCGAGGCCATGATCCTGGCCAACAGCACCTGGGGCGCCTGGCTGGCGCAATGCGGCGTGCCCGGCATCTACCGCAGCCAGGCCAGCTTGGCCCCTGGCGTCAAGGTGCGCATGGGCGTCAAACCCGCGCCACACGCCGGGATGGGTGT
>JANOPR010000112.1:0-1834 GCA_031421955.1 Burkholderiales bacterium | reverse complement strand
CGGCGCCGGTTTGGGTAGTTTCGGTAGTCATGAGTATTCCTCTATCAAGTGAAAAAAATGCGCAGCACATGCCGTCGCAGTGCAGAGACACGCAAGAAAATCACCTCGGGAATTCAAACCGGGCGCCACGGCACGCGACGTCAAGCCGATCGGCGAACGCTGAGCCCTGGGCTGGCAGGCGCTGCGGCGCTGCCGCAGCCGCAGGGGTTGCCGTTCCGGGTTACAATCCGCGCCGTAGGTATACACAAGACCATCGATTCTTGAAGGTCTCTTCTGACCCCGAAGCGTTCTCAACGCAACGGGCGCCCGGTTTGAATTCCCCAGGTGATTTTCTTGCGTGTCTCTGCACTGCGACGGCATGTGCTGCGCATTTTTTTCACTTGATAGAGGAATACTCATGACTACCGAAACGACCCAAACCGGCGCCGTCAAATGGTTCGACGAAGGCAAGGGCTTCGGCTTTATTGCCCAAGACGGCGGCGGCAAGGATCTGTTCGCTCATTTCAGCGAAATCCAAGGTGGCGGCTTCAAGACCCTGGCTGAAGGCCAGCGCGTCGAATTTGAAGTCAAGCAGGGCCAAAAGGGCCCGCAGGCCGCTAACATCCGCCCGATCACTGCGTGATGCAGGCTCGCAGGCACTTTGTGCCTGCGAAGAAACCGCAGCCATCGCTGCGGTTTTTTTGTTCCTGAACGACCGCACCCGACAAGGAAGAGCCCATGCCCAAGGAAGAACTCATCGAGGTCAACGGCGTCGTGGAAGAAGTGCTGCCCGACTCGCGTTTTCGCGTCAAGCTCGAAAACGGCCACCAGCTCGTCGCCTACACCGGCGGCAAGATGCGCAAGCACCACATCCGCATCCTGGCCGGCGACCGCGTCTCGCTCGAACTCTCGCCCTACGACCTGAGCAAGGGCCGCATCACGTTCCGCCACCTCGACCGCGGTGGCGCGCCGCCCCAGCGCCGCTTCTGATCCCTCGCTCCAGCCGCCACCGCGCGGCTGGTTTGCATTTGGGGGCGCCATGCTGCCGCAATGACGCCGGCAGGTTTGCGAATGCGCTTGCACGAGCGCGCGTGAGCCGCCCCGCAGGCTTGCCCTGTTGACGGGCACGCTGCTTGCTGACATGGTGCGCGCTGGCCGAGGGAGATTGACCAGACATGCCGGGACCGGAGCACAAGAAGAACCCGCCTGCGCCGGCAGCCCGCCGCGTTGCGCCCGGGCTGCTGACGGCCGCGCAGATCGCCGCCCTGGCCTGGGCCGGGCAGCGCGCCCATGCGGTCGAGGCGGCGACCTGCGCCCTGGCCGCGCCAGGCTTGAGCGCCTCGGCCCGCATCGCACTGCTCGAATTGCGCGCCGAGAGCCTGCTGGCCCTGGCACAGACCGCCGGAGCCGCCGCCGATGCTGCGGCGATGTGCCGCCTCGCCGAGCGCGCCGGGTCGGCGGCCCTGCTGGCGCGCGCGCTGGCCTGCCAGTCCCTGGTGCAGGTGCGCGACGGCCAGGCCAGCCTGGCGCGCCGGACCGCCGCGGCCGCGCTTGCAGCCGCACAGCGCAGTCGCAAGGCACCCCTGCTTGCGCTGGCCCGCCTGCGCCTGGCCAACGCCGAAATGATGCTCGACCACCCGGCGCCTGCCGTCGAGCAGGCCATGACGGCGGCGACTGCTTTTGCCGCCGCCGGTGACCGCGTGCAGCAGGGGCGTGCGCTGCGTGTCGTGGCGGGCGTTCGGCGCCAGGAGGGCCTCAGCGATGCGTCTCGCGCCATTGCGTTGCAGGCCCTCGAACTGGCCCGCGCCACGGGCGACCGCGCGGGCGAGGGCGCGGCCCTGAACGCAGTGCACGG
>JANOPR010000111.1:0-2052 GCA_031421955.1 Burkholderiales bacterium | reverse complement strand
CTCTGGCAATCGCTTCGATCGGCGCGAGCGCCCAGGCGGTCGAACTCGAAGGCGTCAAATTCGAGCCGACAGTTCAGGTGGGCGGTGCCGCGTTGCAGCTCAACGGCGCGGGTCTGCGCACGCGGGTCTTCTTCAAGGTCTATGTCGCCGGCCTGTACGTGCCGCAGAAGGCCAACAATGCGGCCGCGTTGCTGGCGCAGAAGGGGCCGCGCCGCGTGGCCATCACGATGCTGCGCAACGTCGACTCCGATACCTTCTCCGCATCGCTCGTCGAGGGCTTGAAGAACAACCTCAGTGAGGCGCAGTTCACCGGCTTCAAGGCTCAGATCGACGCGTTGAATGCCAACTTCAAGGCCGCAGGCGAGGCCAAGAAGGGCGACGTGATCCATCTCGAATTTGCCCCCGATGGCGGCACCCGCGTGATCGTCAACGGCAAGGCGCAGGGCAGCGCCATCGCCGGTGAAGAGTTCTATACCGCCGTGTTGCGCATCTGGCTCGGCGACAAGCCGGCCGACGCCGACCTGAAGAAGGGCATGGTCGGCGCGTAGTCGACCGGCTACCGCCGTCGCCGTTCGACCCGGGTCCGGCACGATCGGCCTGGCGCTGCCGCGCCGTTGGTGTATGGCGCCTGGCTGGCGGCGCGGATCTGGGCTGTCGTGCCCGCGACGGGGCGATTTTCGTTCGCTTGCGATTCGCTACTCGGACTGCTGAACGGCCCCCTTGAATCAGGGGTGGCGAGTCGCGCTGTGGGGTAATCCCAGCCTCCGGGGTGCTGCGCGATGTCACCTAATCGCAGAATGAACAGTGGCGAGTATTTGTGCGCGGGCAACCGCAAACGAGGCACTCGAACCGCTGGCGATACCCGGCCGCGAGATGTCGCGACCATCACATCATGCGAGGGGAATCCATGAACCACACGAGATCAGCGGGTCTGCGCTATTCGGCCGCGGCAGCCGCCTTGTTCGGCCTTGCGTCGCTGGCCGTGCCGGCAGTCGCACAGGACGGCAAGGGCCAATTCAAGAATGGCGCGTACATCGTTCAAATGGCCGAGTCGCCGGTCACGGCCTACCAGGGCGGCGTCGCTGGTTATGCCGCGACCAAGCCGGGCAAGGGCCTGAAGATCGACCCCAACTCTTCGGTCGTCAGGCAATACAAGGGCTATCTCGAGTCGCGCCATAACGCGGTGCTCGGCAGTGTCGGCGCCAGCAAGAAGCTCTACAGCTACGGTTACGTATTCAACGGCTTTGCGGCCGAGTTGACGTCGGAGCAGGCCGCCAAGCTGGCGCAGACGCCCGGCGTGCTGGCGGTCAGCAAGGACGAGTTACTTCGCATGGACACCACCAGCACGCCGACCTTTCTCGGTCTGACCGGCGGCAGTGGCTTTTGGGCTACCAAGGCCAAGGGCGAGAACGTCGTCATCGGCATCGTCGACAGCGGCATCTGGCCCGAACACCCCAGCTTCTCCGACCGTACCGGCAGCAACGGCAACGGCAGTCAAGATGGCAAACTCGACTTCCAGCAGATTCCCGGCTGGCATGGGAAGTGCTCACCCGGCACGGCCTTCAATGCGTCGCATTGCAACCAGAAGCTGATCGGCGCCCAGTACTTCAACTCCGGATTCGGCGGCAACGCCGGCATTTCGGCCGCGTTCCCCTACGAGTACAACTCGGCGCGCGACGCTGACGGCCATGGCACGCATACGTCGTCGACCTCCGGGGGCAATGCCAATGTCGCGACCACGGGGCCGGCGGCAGTGTTCGGCAGCATCAACGGCATCGCGCCGCGGGCCCGAATTTCGACCTACAAGGTCTGCTGGGGCCGTGGCGGCGAGGGCGGCTGCTTCGGCAGCGACAGCGTCGCGGCCATCGACCAGGCCGTGGCCGACGGTGTCGACGTCATCAATTTCTCGATCAGCGGCACCAGCACCAACTTCCGCGACCCGGTCGAGATCGCCTTCCTGTTCGCGGCCGATGCCGGCGTCTTCGTCGCCGCCTCGGCGGGCAACAGCGGCCCGACGACTTCGACGGTCGCCCACCCGAGCCCGTGGATCAC
>JANOPR010000110.1:0-3200 GCA_031421955.1 Burkholderiales bacterium | reverse complement strand
GTGTATGCCGTGCAGGGCTACGACGCGGCACAAATGCTGGGCATCGGCCTGACGGCGGTGAAGGGCGACACCAGCAAGAAGGCCGAGTTTGCCGACGCCGTGCGCAAGGCGACCATCGACAGCCCGCGCGGCAAGTTCACGATCTCGAAGTCGCACAACCCCGTGCAGGACATGTACCTGCGCCAGGTGTCGGGCAAGGAAAACAAGGTCGTCGGTGTGGCCAGCAAGGCGCTGGAAGACCCCGGGCGCGGCTGTCGCATGTAGCCGCGGGATCGCTCCCCTCTGAAACTTGACCGGCTGCCCGCGCGCTCACGCGCCGGGCCGCCTGGCAAAGGACGCCCATGGACCTGACGACTTTCCTAGTTCAATGCCTGAACGCCTTGCAGTACGGGCTGCTGCTGTTTCTGGTGGCCTCGGGCCTGACGCTGATCTTCGGGATCATGGGCGTCATCAACCTGGCGCACGGCAGCTTCTACATGATCGGCGCCTACGCGGCCTATGCGCTGGCACCCGTGGTCGCGGCCACGATCGGCGGCGGCTTCTTCGCCACGCTGGCGGTCGGCCTGGTGCTCGCCGTGCTGCTGGGCTACCTGCTCGAGTGGGCGTTCTTCAGTTTCCTGTACGAGCGCGAACACCTGCAGCAGGTGCTGATGACGTACGGCCTGATCCTGGTCTTCGAGGAATTGCGCAGCATGATCGTCGGCGACGATGTCTACGGCGTGGCGCCACCGGCGATCCTGGCCGGCACGTTGCCGCTGGGTGATCTGATGACCTACCCGGTCTACCGCCTGTTCATCTCGGGCGTGTGCCTGGCGCTGGCACTGGCCATGTACTGGGTGTTCACGCGCACGCGCCTGGGCATGAAGATCCGCGCCGGCAGCAGCAACCGCGAAATGGTACAGTCGCTGGGCGTGGACATCAAGTTCCTGTACCGCGTGGTGTTTGCCGCCGGCGTGGCCATTGCCGTGCTGGCCGGCATGGTCGCCGCACCGGTGTCGTCGGTGTATCCGGGCATGGGCAGCACGGTGCTGATCATCTGCTTCGTGGTCGTCGTCATCGGCGGCATCGGTTCGATCCGCGGCGCCCTGCTGGCGTCGCTGTTGATCGGCGTCGTCGACACCTTCGGCAAGGTCTTCGTGCCCGAAGCGGCCGGCGTGCTGGTTTACGTGCTGATGGCGCTGATCCTGCTGTGGAAGCCCGACGGGCTGTTCAAGGCGGGGTGAATATGCCCACCCCCGAAACGGCCTTTGGCCGTCTCCCCCTCAAGGGGGCAACACCAGCGGCCGGGCAAAGCCCGATCCGCGGTGTTTGCTTGGCAGCACGCACCCGACGTCGAGAGCAGGTTGCGTGATGCACAAAGGCAAATTTCTCTTCGTCATCGCGGCCTTTGCGGCTCTGGCCGCCTATCCGTATTTCGCCGGCTCCTTCGGCATCGACCTGGTGACCAAGATCATGGTCTTTGCGGTGTTCGCGCTCAGCCTGGAGTTGCTGGTCGGCAAGACCGGGCTGGTCTGCTTCGGACAGGCCGCGTTCTTCGGCATCGGTGCCTATGCCGCCGTGCTGCTCTCGCCTGCCGCCGAACCCGCCTCGGTGCTGTGGCTGCTGCCCGCATGCATGCTGGCCGCCGCGGCCTACGCGCTGGTCGTGGGCGCGCTGTCGCTGCGCACCAAGGGCGTCTACTTCATCATGGTCACGCTGGCCTTCGCGCAGATGGCCTACTACGTCGTCCACGACACCCCGCTGGGAGGCGGCACCGACGGCATCTACCTCAACGCCAAGCCCGTCGTCGGAACGCTGTTCGCGCTGGACAAGCCGCTGCCGATGTACGCCTTCACGCTTGGCTGCCTGGTCGCTGCGTTTGCCTTCCTGGCGCTGCTGGGGCGCTCACGCTTCGGCCACGCACTGGCTGGCATCAAGGCCAACGAACAGCGCATGCGCTCGACCGGCTTCTCGACCTACCCCTACAAGCTGGCCGCGTTCACGATATCCGGTGCGATTGCCGGGCTGGCTGGCTTCCTGTTCGCGGTCAAGGACGGTTTCGTCAACCCCGAACTGCTGAGCTGGCACTTCTCGGGCTCGGTGCTGATCATGATCATCCTCGGCGGCCTGGGGCACCTGCGCGGCGCCGTGGTCGGCGCTTTCGCCTTCGTGCTGCTGCAGGAATTCTTTCAGAGCCAGGCTCTGTTCGGCGGCTTCGCCAAGCATTGGCTGCTCGGCCTGGGACTGACCATCATTGCCAGCGTGGCGCTGTTGCCGCGGGGTCTGGTGGGGGTGCCGGCGCAGTGGAGAGATCGACTCGTCGGCCGTGCCTCGCGCCGCGCTGAAGTGCAGGAGGTGCAACCATGATCGCTGCAGAGATCTTGCTGCGCGGGCAAGACATCACGCGCCGCTGGGGCGGCCTGGTGGCCGTGAACAAGGTGTCGATCGAACTCGAGCGCGGCAGCGTACACGCGGTGATCGGCACCAACGGCGCGGGCAAGTCGACGCTCATCAACATCCTGTCGGGCGAGCTTGCCGCTTCGGACGGGCGGGTCGAACTGATGGGTCAGGATGTGACCCGCTGGACGCAACCCCGGCGCGCGCAGGCCGGCCTGGGCCGCAGCTACCAGCGCACCACCCTCTACCCGAGCTTCACGGTGCTGGAGAACTGCCGTCTGGCTGCCCAGGCGCGCACCCCCAAGCCCTGGTTGTGGTGGCAGGACGCATCAGGTTGCAAGGCCAGCGTGCCTGCCGCCCGCGAGTCCGCCGCCCGCGCCGGCCTGCAAGACTTCATGGAGCGCCCCGCCGGGCTGCTGAGCCACGGCCAGAAGCGCCAGCTCGAGATCGCGATGTGCCTGGCCACGGCACCCCAGGTGCTGCTGCTGGACGAGCCGCTGGCTGGCATGGGCGCCGAGGAGACCGAACGCATGCTCGAACTGCTGCATGAGCTGAAACGCAGCCACGCGATCCTGCTGGTCGAACACGACATGGATGCGGTGTTCCGGGTGGCTGACCGCATCACGGTGATGGTCAACGGCGCGGTCATCGCCTCGGGCACGCCCGAGTTCGTGCGCAACAGCGCCGAGGTCCAGACAGCCTACCTCGGGGAACACTGACATGCAGGCTCGCGAAACCATCCTCAATGCCCGCGGCATCCATGCCTGGTATGGCTCCAGCCATGTGCTGCATGGCATCGATCTGCAGAGTGCACGCGGCGAAAC
>JANOPR010000109.1:0-2833 GCA_031421955.1 Burkholderiales bacterium | reverse complement strand
GGGCGGAAGATGGTGGCCATGGCGTGGGCTCCGAACAATGTAAGCGCTGCCGGCCATGCTACGTCAGCCTCCTAGAATGGGCCAGCCCGGGATAGCCCGGCGCGGTTCACAGGGCGGCACAGGGCATGACGATCAAGAGCGATAAGTGGATACGCCGTATGGCCAAAGAGCACGGCATGATCGAGCCCTTCGAGCCCGGCCAGGTGCGCACCAACGACAAGGGCCAACGCATCGTCAGCTACGGGACTTCAAGCTACGGTTACGACATTCGCTGCGCGCCGGAGTTCAAGGTCTTCACCAACATCTACAGCACGGTGGTCGACCCGAAGAACTTCGACGAGAAGAGCTTTGTGGACATCAACGCGGACGTCTGCGTGATCCCACCCAACAGCTTTGCGCTGGCGCGCACGCTCGAATACTTCCGCATTCCGCGCAATGTCCTGACGATCTGTCTGGGCAAGAGCACCTACGCGCGCTGCGGCATCATCGTCAACGTCACACCCTTCGAGCCCGAGTGGGAAGGCTACGTGACGCTGGAGTTCAGCAACACCACGCCGCTGCCGGCCAAGATCTACGCGGGCGAAGGCTGCGCGCAGGTGCTGTTCTTCGAGAGCGACGAGGTCTGCGAGACCTCGTACAAGGATCGCGGCGGCAAGTACCAGGGCCAGCGCGGTGTGACGCTGCCGAAAACCTGAGTTTTTCCTGCACCGGGAGTCGATGTCATGAAATGGGAAGGCCAACGCCAGAGCGACAACGTCGAAGACCGGCGCGGTGAAAGCGGTGGGGGAGGTTTTCGCCTCGGCGGCGGGCGCGGCATCGGACTGGGCTCGATCGTCGTCGCCCTGGTTGGCGGCTGGATTTTCGGCATCAATCCGCTGACCCTGCTCGGCATCCTCGACGGCGGCGGTGGCGGGCAGGCGCCCACGTCGCAACAGGCCCCGGCGCAGCGGCCACCGGCCAACGACGCGGCGGCCAGCTTCGTCTCGACCGTGCTGGCCGACACGGAAGACGTCTGGGGCCCGCTGATGAAGAGCGGCGGCACGGCCTATGTCAACCCGAAACTGGTGCTGTTTCGCGGCGCCGTCGGCACCGCCTGCGGCACCGGCCAGGCGGCGATGGGGCCCTTCTACTGCCCAGGTGACCAGAAGGTCTACATCGACCTCGGATTCTTCGACACCCTGCGCTCGCGCCTGGGTGCGCCGGGCGACTTCGCCCAGGCCTATGTGATCGCGCACGAGGTCGGCCACCATGTGCAGAACCTGCTGGGTGTCACCGCCAAGGTCGACGGCATGCGCGGCCGCGTCTCGGAGGCGCAGATGAATGCGTTGTCGGTGCGCGTCGAACTGCAGGCCGATTGCTTTGCCGGCGTCTGGACGAATCACTCGCAAAGGGGCAAAGGCTGGCTCGACCGTGCCGACATCGACGAGGCGCTGAATGCCGCGGCGCAGATCGGCGACGACATGCTGCAGCGCAAGTCGCAGGGCACGGTGGTGCCCGAGAGCTTCACCCACGGCAGCAGCCAGCAGCGTCAGACCTGGTTCAAGCGCGGGCTGGAGTCGGGCAGCGTGGCCCAGTGCAACAGCTTCGACGCGCGGGCGCTGTAGTGGCGCGCCGCAGCGCTCAGTCGTCGTCGCGCAACTGACCGCGAATCTCGCCGCCGGGGAATCGTGACGAGTGCACGTTGACGTAGGCGACGCCCGCACGCACGGCCGCCAGGACCTTGCTGATTTCCGTCGCCGCGACGCCTTGCGCGATGGGTCCGATCACGTCGGCAGCTGACACGACGCCGTTGACGCTGCCCGATTGGGGGCACTGCGGCGTCGTCGCGATTGGCGAGACATTGGCGGCGGTCTGGCACAGCCAGATCGTGATACCGCCATTGACGCCGCGTTGGCCGATGTGGATATGGGACTGCCGCACGTCGCCTTCGAGCCCCGCGTAGGACAGCTCGTAGCGAATCGTGTTGGAGGCCTTGTCGATGCTGGCCTTGAACCGGCCCGTGGCCGCAGACGACACGGCAGGCACTTCTTGGTAGCTCTTGAGGCGGGCCTCCAGGTCGTCGCGCGCAATGGCGCTGCTGGCGGCGCCCAACAGGACCATCGCGACGAGCGGGGTGGCGATGCGCAACGTGGCGCGGCACGGTGAAGTCTGCATGGTGCACTCCTGAATCGGACGACCGTGGTCGACCGGGGTTGACGAAGGAAGGGTGTGATGTGTACGTCGGCCAGGGCCGTCGTCTTCCCGCGCCCTTCGTCAGTGCCAGCCAATGCAGCGCCGAGATCGCCGCGGTCCAGTGCAGACGCCTGGGCGGGCCGCGATCGCGGCCCGCGATGTCAGTTGTGTGCCGCCGCCTTCGGGTGCGCCATCAGCCGGTCGGTGTAGGCGATCGCGATCGCCGACAGCAGGAAGGTGATGTGAATCACCGTCTGCGCGATCAGCACCTTGTCGCTGTAGTTGGCGGCGTTGATGAAGGTCCTGAGCAGATGGATCGAGCTGATGCCGATGATCGCGGTGGCCAGCTTGACTTTCAGCACCGAGGCATTGACATGGCTCAACCACTCCGGCTGGTCCGGATGGCCTTCGAGGTTCATGCGTGATATGAAGGTCTCGTAGCCGCCGACGATGACCATGATCAGCAGGTTGCTGATCATCACCACGTCGATCAGCGACAGCACGACCAGCATGATGATGGTCTCGTTGAGTACCACCGCGTCGCCGGTGTAGCCGCTGGTCTTGGCCAGCAGGGCGATCGCCGTCTGGCTGCCGAAGGCGGCCTCGATCAGGTGCCAGAGCTCGAGCAGGAAGTGCCAGACGTATACGCCCTGGGCGGCGA
>JANOPR010000108.1:0-6272 GCA_031421955.1 Burkholderiales bacterium | reverse complement strand
GGAGGCGAGCGTTTCGCCGCTCATGAAGCCCTCGACGGCGCCATGCTCGACGGCGACGGCCAGCAGCGCACCGACGACGATCACCGAGGAGATGGCGTTGGTCACGGCCATCAGCGGCGTGTGCAGGGCCGGCGTCACGGTCCAGACCACGTGGTAGCCGACATAGATGGCCAACACGAAGATGATCAGGTTGGTGACGGTGGGGCTGAGCAGGTCCATGAATATGTCCTTTTGACTTCGGCGCTGAATCAGGAGCGACAGACCTTGCCGCCCTGCGTCATCAGGCAGGCGGCCACGATGTCGTCGTCCATCGGCACGTTGAACGTGCCTTCCTTGGTGATGACGAGCTTCAAGAAGTCGAGCACGTTGCGGGCGTACAGGCTCGACGCATCCGCCGCCACCAGGGCCGGGATGTTGGTCTCGCCGACAATCGTCACGCCGTGGCGCACGACGGTCTTGCCGGCCTCGGTCAGC
Source organism: Burkholderiales bacterium (assembly GCA_031421955.1). Classification (GTDB taxonomy): domain Bacteria; phylum Pseudomonadota; class Gammaproteobacteria; order Burkholderiales; family Burkholderiaceae_C; genus CADEEN01. The sequence goes on along the minus strand of JANOPR010000108.1, from coordinate 5,798 downwards.
GGGCAATTGCCGCCGGCCGGGGCCGCCATGTCGACGATCACGCTGCCCGGCTTCATGCTCTTGACCATCTCTTCCGTGATCAGCACCGGCGCGGCGCGCCCGGGAATCAGCGCGGTCGAGATCACGATGTCGGCCGCCGCCACGCGCTTGGCGACCTCGACTTTCTGCCGCTCGAGCCAGCTCGGCGGCATCGGCTTGGCATAGCCGCCCACACCTTCGGCGGCTTCCTTCTCCTCGGCCGTCTCGTACGGCACGTCGATGAACTTGCCGCCCAGCGATTCAATCTGCTCCTTCACGCTGGGCCGCACATCGCTGGCCTTGATGACCGCGCCCAGCCGTTTGGCCGTGGCAATGGCCTGCAGACCGGCCACGCCGACGCCGAGGATGACGACGCGCGCGGCCTTGATCGTGCCGGCCGCGGTCATCAGCATCGGGAACAGGCGCTGGTATTTGTCGGCGGCCATCATCACGGCCTTGTAGCCGGCGATGTTCGCCTGCGAGGACAGCACATCCATGCTCTGCGCCCGCGTCGTTCGCGGTGCGGCTTCGAGTGCAAAGCTGGTGAGCCCCGCGCCGGCCAGGCGGTTCAGGTTGTCCTTGTCGAAAGGGTTCAACATGCCGACCAGGGCGGCGCCGGTCTTGACCAGCACCAGTTCGTCCAACGAGGGGCTGCGCACTTTGAGGATCAGGTCGGCGGCAAACACCCCGCTGCGGTCGGTGATTTCCGCGCCGGCCGCTGCGTAGGCCTCGTCGGTCGCACTGGCGGCGATGCCGGCGCCGGCTTGCACGCGCACGGTGTGGCCCTGGGTCGTGAGCTTCTTTGCCGTCTCGGGCGTGACGGCGACGCGGGTTTCCCCCGCAGCCGTTTCGAGCGGAACGCCGATCAGCATGGTGCAGTTCTCCTCGGACAATTTTGTTGTGAGCTTAATGCACCCGGCGCGCGAGCGCGGCCCGATGCAATGTGCCGTGGCGGCCCTGTGCACCTTCGACGGGCAGCCCGCACTGAATTCGGTCTAGGGATTCGCACCGTTGCCGCCCGCTGGCTTTACGGCTACCTTGGGGTCCCCGCTGCCGCGCCAATCGGGCGTGCCGCCGTGAGCTCATCACCTTGCATTAGGAGTATTCGGATGATCAAACAAGTCTCTCGCCTCACCCTGGGCGCCCTGGTCGCCGCGGGCGCCATGACCGCCATGCCGGCCCACGCCGGCAAGACGCTGGACGCGATCAAGGCGCGCGGCCAATTGGTGTGCGGCGTCAACACCGGCTTGGCCGGCTTCTCGTCGGCCGACAGCCAGGGCAACTGGAGCGGTCTGGACGTCGACTATTGCAAGGCCGTCGCCGCGGCGATCTTTGGCGACCCAAGCAAGGTCAAGTGGGTGCCGCTGAATGCGCAGCAGCGTTTCACCGCATTGCAGTCCGGCGAGATCGACGTTCTCTCGCGCAACACCACCTGGACCCTGACCCGCGACGCTTCGCTGGGCCTGAATTTCGCCGGCGTGACCTACTACGACGGCCAGGGCTTCATGGTCCCGGTCAAGCTCAAGCTCAAGAGTGCCAAGCAACTGAAGGGCGCCACCGTCTGCGTGCAGTCAGGCACCACCACCGAGAAGAACCTGACCGACTATTCGCGTGCCAACAACCTGAACCTGAAGCCGGTCGTGTTCGAGAAGCAGGAGGCCTCCACCGGCGCCTACTTCTCCGGCCGCTGCATCGCCTTCACCACCGACGCCTCGGGCCTGGCCTCGATCCGCAACAAGGAGGCCAAGACCCCGGCCGAGCATGTGATCCTGCCCGACCTGGTCTCCAAGGAGCCGCTCGGCCCCGTCGTGCGTCGTGGCGACGACGAGTTCTTCGCCATTGCCAAGTGGGTCCTGAATGCCCTGATCGAGGCCGAGGAGTACGGCATCACCCAGGCCAACGTCGACAAGATGAAGTCCAGCACCGACCCGGTCGTGATGCGCATTCTGGGCACCTCGGAGGACACCGGCAAGCTGCTTGGCCTGGACAAGGACTGGGCTGGCAATGCGGTCAAGGCCGTCGGCAACTACGGTGAGATTTTCGAGCGCAACGTCGGCCCGAAGAGCCCGCTGGGCCTGCCGCGCGGCCTGAACAACCTGTGGAGCAATGGCGGCCTCATGTACGCCCCGCCGGTGCGCTGAGCGATAGTGTCACGCGCGCCGAGGTGCGCCGAACTCGACCCGATGGGTGAGGACGGCGCATATCGGCCGCGCTCGCGGGCTGATTCTCAAAGATTGCCAAGCGTGCGATCCGTTGCGTGAGGGAGAAGCGACCGATGGCTGCAGGCACCGCCTCGCCGAAAAAGCGCGACTGGTCGCTGCGCAGCCGCGCAGTGCGCGGTGTGCTCTACCAGCTGATCGCCGTGGCGCTGATTGCGCTGGGGGTCTGGTTCCTGGCCAGCAACACGCTGGAGAACATGCGTGTGCGCGGCATCCAGAGTGGCTTCGATTTCCTGGCGCAGCCCGCCGGCTTCGACATCGGCGAGTCGCCGGTTCCCTACGACGCCCTGGACCCGTACTGGAAGGCCTTCCTGATCGGCCTGCTGAATACCTTGCGCGTGGCCGTGATCGGCATCGTGCTGACCACCCTCCTCGGCACGTTGCTGGGCATCGGCCGCTTCTCGCACAACGCCCTGGTGCGCGGGCTGTGCTACGCCTATGTGGAGCTGTTCCGCAACGTACCGATCCTGTTGCAGCTGCTGATGTGGTACCTGCTGCTGACTGAATCGCTGCCGCTGCCCGGCGAGGCGCGGTCCGTCTTCGGTCTGTTCTTCCTCAGCAACGGCGGTCTGTCGTATCCGGTTCCCGTCTGGGGCCCTGCGCAGGCGCTGGCCGGTGCCGGCATGCTGGCCGGGGTTGTGCTGGCCTGGCTGTGGGCGCGCCGCGCGCGCGCCCTGTTCGAACAAACCGGCAAGCCGCGACCGGTCTTGCTGCCCGCGCTGGGCCTGGTGATCGTTGGCGCATTGGCCGGCTGGGCCGTGGGCGGGGCGCCGACCGAGTGGAGCATCCCCGTGCCCGGCGGCTTCGCGGTCGATGGCGGCAGTTCGTTGACGCCGGAGTTTCTGGCCGTGCTGCTGGGGCTCACGCTGTATACGGCGTCGTTCGTCGCCGAGGTGGTGCGTGCCGGCATTGCCTCGGTGCCGCATGGGCAGGGCGAGGCGGCTGGCGCGCTGGGCCTGTCCAAGGGCCAGCAGTTGCGGCTGGTCGCACTGCCGCAGGCGCTGCGCGTGATCATCCCGCCGATGACCAACCAGTACCTCAACCTGACCAAGAACTCGTCGCTCGCCGTGGCCATCGGCTACCCGGACGTGGTTTCGATCTCCAACACCGCGATCAACCAGACCGGCCGCGCGGTGGAGTGCATCGCCGTGATCATGCTGATCTACCTGAGCACCTCGCTGGGCACCTCGGCGCTGATGAACTGGTACAACCAGCGCGCGGCCATCAAGGAGCGGTGAAGTGGCCCATCCCCGTTGCGGCTTCGCCGCTCCCCCTCAAGGGGGCACGCCAGCGGACCGGCGGAGCCGGATCCGCGGCGTCTGTTTGGAAATGCTCCGTGGTTCGCACTCCACGGTTCGCAATGGAGCGGCCGGCATGAGCCGCAGGGCCGTTCCCAAGGCGAATACCGCAGCGCGCAGCGCGAAGGTTGCCTGATGACCACCGACACGTTCAAACCGATTGCGCCGCGGCCGGCGCCGATCCGCACCGAGGGCGCGATTCCCTGGGTGCGCCGCAATCTGTTCAGCAACCTGCCGAGCACGATTGCCACGGTGCTGTTCATCGTGCTGGCGGTCTGGTGGCTGCCCGCGCTCGTCGATTGGGCCATCACGAAGGCAGTGGTCTTCGGTACCGCCGACCAATGCCAGGCCGCACGCGGTACCGGCGCCTGCTGGGGCGTCGTGGTTGAAAAGTACCGCTTCATCATTTTCGGCCGCTACCCCTTCGAGCAGCATTGGCGCCCCGAGATCGCGACCCTGGCGATGGTGGCGCTGCTGATGGCCAGTTGCATGCGCGCCTTCTGGCGGGCATGGCTGGTGCTGTTGTGGCTCGCGGTGCTCGGCCTGTTCTTCGTGCTGATGTACGGCGGCGTTCTGGGCCTGGAGGTCGTGGAAACCGATCGCTGGGGCGGCCTGCCCCTGACCGTGCTGCTGGCCACGCTGTCGATCGTGCTGGCCTTCCCGCTGTCGGTGCTGGTCGCGCTGGGACGGCGCAGCCACCTGCCGGCGATCAAGACGGTCTGCGTGATCTACGTCGAGCTGATCCGTGGCGTGCCGTTGATCAGCGTGCTGTTCATGGCCAGTTTCATGTTCCCGCTGTTCATGCCGCCGGGCACCAGCATCGACGTGCTGCTGCGGGTGCTGGTGGGCATCACGCTGTTTGCCGCGGCCTACATGGCCGAGATTGTTCGCGGCGGCCTGCAGGCCATTCCGAAGGGCCAGCAGGAGGCTGCCGACACGCTGGGCCTGAGCTACTGGCAGACCCAGCGCAAGGTGATCCTGCCGCAGGCGCTGGCGCTGGTGGTGCCGGGGATCATGAACAACTTCATCTCGATCTTCAAGGACACCTCGCTGGTCACGATCGTCAGCCTGTACGAGTTGACCGGGGCGATGCAGCTGGCGCTGAACTCGGACGCCGACTGGCGTCCGTTCAAGGTCGAAGCCTACCTGTTCATCGCCGCCATCTACTTCCTCTTCTGCTTCTCGATGTCGCGCTACAGCCTGTGGATCGAAAAGCGTCTATCGACCAGCAAGAACCGGTGACCCCATGAGCGAAGCCATCATCTCCTTCGAGAAGGTCAACAAGTGGTACGGCGACGATTTCCACGTCCTGCGTGACATCGACCTGTCGGTCGCGCAGGGCGAGCGCATCGTCGTCTGCGGGCCCTCGGGATCGGGCAAGAGCACCCTGATCCGCTGCATCAACCGGCTCGAAGAGCACCAGCAAGGCACGCTGCGCGTGGTCGGCGTCGAACTCAGCGACGACGTCAAGGCCATCGAGAACGTGCGCAAGCAGGTCGGCATGGTGTTCCAGCAGTTCAATCTGTTCCCGCACCTCACCGTGCTGGAGAACCTGACGCTGGCGCCGATGTGGGTCGGCAAGCTGCCGAAAAAAGAAGCCGAGGCGCGCGCCATGCAGCAGCTGGAACGCGTGCAGATCGCCGAGCAGGCCGGCAAGTACCCGCTGCAGCTCTCGGGCGGGCAGCAGCAGCGCGTGGCCATCGCGCGCGCGCTGTGCCTGACGCCCAAGATCATGCTGTTTGATGAGCCGACCTCGGCGCTGGACCCCGAGATGATCAAGGAAGTGCTCGACGTGATGACCGAGTTGGCCGGCCAGGGCATCACGATGATCTGCGTGACCCACGAGATGGGCTTCGCCAAGGCGGTGGCCGACCGCGTGATCTTCATGGACCAGGGGCAGATCGTCGAAGAGAACACGCCGCACGAGTTCTTCACCCATCCCAAGAGCGACCGCACCAAGGACTTCCTGTCCAAGATCCTCGGCCACTGACGCACGCTAGTGCCTGCCCCCAAGCCGCCTGCGGCGTCGGCCCCCCAAGAGGGCGCCGCCCGCTTGGGGCGGCCCGGCGCGGCTAGGGACGCCATGGCGACGGACCCGCGCTGGAAGCCCAGCGTCACCGTGGCCGCGCTGATCGAGCGCGACGGCCGCTACCTGCTGGTCGAGGAGCACACCGCAGACGGCCTGCGCCTGAACAACCCCGCCGGCCACCTCGACCCCGGCGAATCGCTGCTGCAGGCGGTGGTGCGCGAAGTGCTCGAAGAA
>JANOPR010000107.1:0-4507 GCA_031421955.1 Burkholderiales bacterium | reverse complement strand
GTCGAGGCGCATCCCTTCGACCTGCGCGAATGCGTCGAGTCCGCGCTGGACCTGATCGCCGCACGCGCCGCCGAGAAGCACCTGGACGTGGCGTATGTCTTCGAGGGCGAGGTGCCGGCGGCGGTGAATGGCGATGTGACGCGGCTGCGCCAGATCCTGCTCAACCTGCTGAGTAACGCCGTCAAGTTCACCGAGGCCGGCGAGGTGGTGGTGAGCGTGAGCGCCCAGGACGGCCTGTTGCAGGTGGCCGTGCGCGACACCGGCATCGGCCTTTCCGAGCAGGGCATGAGCCGGCTGTTCCAGAGTTTTTCGCAGGCCGATTCGTCGACCACGCGCAAGTACGGCGGCACCGGGCTGGGCCTGGCCATCAGCAAGCGCCTGGCCGAGCTGATGGGCGGGCGCATGTGGGTCGAAAGTGCAGGCCCCGGCAGCGGCAGCACGTTCCGATTCACGCTGAACGCGCCGGCCGCGGCATTGCCCGAGGGCGCGCGGCGCGACTTCATCGGCCTGCAACCGGCCCTCAAGGGCAAGCGCATCCTGGTGGTGGACGACAACGCCACCAACCGCCGCATCCTGGCGCTGCAGTCGGCCAAGTGGGGCATGACCGTGCGCGACAGTGGCACGCCCGAAGGCGCGTTGCCGCTGCTCGCCGGCGATGCCTTCGACCTGGCCATCATCGACATGCACATGCCCGGCATGGACGGCGCCACGCTGGCACAGCGCATCCGCGACGCCGGCCACAGGCTGCCGCTGGTGCTGTTCACCTCGCTCGGGCGCAAGGAGGGGGCCGACAGCCTGTTCGCCGCCACGCTGGCCAAGCCGCTGCGCCAGAGCCAGCTCTTCGACACCCTGGTCAGCCTGCTCGCGCACGACACGGCGCCCAAGCTCGCGACCACGGCGGCCAAGCCGAAGATGGACGCACAGATGGCCCAGCGCCACCCGCTGCGCATCCTGCTGGCCGAAGACAACGTGGTGAATCAGAAGCTGGCCTTGCGTCTGTTGCAGCAGATGGGCTACCGCGCCGACCTGGCCAGCAACGGCATCGAGGCGGTGGAAAGCGTCGAGCGCCAGGCCTACGATGTGGTTCTGATGGATGTGCAGATGCCCGAGATGGACGGCCTCGAAGCCACGCGCCGCATCGTCGCGCGCGGGCCAGGGCGCCCGCGCATCGTGGCCATGACGGCCAACGCGATGGCCGGTGATCGCGAGGCGTGCATCGCAGCCGGGATGGACGATTACGTCACCAAGCCGATCCGCGTCGATGCACTGGTCGAGGCGCTGATGCAGGTCCGGCCGAGGAGTGCGGCGTGAAACGCGGCGCGGTGCTCGCGGCCCTGGCGCTGTGGGCGCTGGTGGGGAGTGCGCGTGCGCAGGAGCGGGTGCCGTTCGACTACCGCTGCGACGCTGCCGCGGCTGCCACGACGCCGGCAGGCCTGCCGGCCGACGGCTGGCAGCACGCCGAAGACGGCGAGTTGCCGCGTGAAGCCGGCAGCCCGTGCTGGCTGCGCATCGATGTCGCGCGCTTCGCGCCGCGGACCCTGAGCGTGACCGGCTCCAGGTGGACACCCGTGGAAGCCGCCGTGTTTTCGCGCGACGGTCGCCCGCTCGCCGCGGCACGTGATGCCGGTTCGCGCGAGCAGGTCATCGTCGGCGCCGGCACGCCAAGCCAGATGCTGTTTCCGACCCTCCGCGCCGAGGATGGCCCGGTGCTGATGCGCGTGCAGCGCATCCGCAAGGTGTCCATCGCGGCCGTGGACCTGGCACAGGCCGTGCAGGCCGAGCGCAACTACGCTTTCGTCCACCTCGGTTTCGGCGTCGTCTATGTCATTGTCGCGCTGGCGGCGGCGCTGCTGGGCACCCTCGGCCGCGACCGCGGCCAGTTCGTCTTTGTCGCGCTTTTCACCTGGCTCGCCATCGGTGAATGGGTGAACATCAGCCCATCGCTGCCTGCGGGCCTGGCCAGCCGTCTGTGGCCGCCCGCCGCATGGGATTGTGTCTGGAACGCGCTCATGCTCCTGGCCGCGGCGCAACTGCTGCAATTGCGCGAGCGCGCACCGCGCTGGAACCGCTGGATGATCGTCACGGCCGTGCTGTTCCTGCTGGTCATCCCGCTGTTTCAGAGCGAGGCCTCGCGTACCGCCGCGCGCGCCGTCTTCGTCCTCATCGGGATCCTCTTTTCTGTGGTTGGGCTCGCGGCGTCGTGGCGCGTGTGGCGGCTCGGATACCGCGTCGGCGCGGTGGGCGCCCTGTTGTTTGTGCTGGACGCGGTGGTCTACCAACCCATGCTTGTGACGGAACTGATCAACTACGTCGTCCCCATCGACGCGAACCGGTTCCTGACCCCCGACTGGGCGAATGTCTTGAGCTCGTCTGCGCCTGCGTTCGTCTTTGTCGGCGCCATCATCCACCGCGCCTTCGATCAACTGCGCATCGCGCAGCGCGAGCGTGAGGCCCGTGCAGCCGCCGAGGCCGCCAACGAGGCCAAGAGCGCGTTCCTGGCGACGATGAGCCACGAGATCCGCACGCCGATGAACGGCGTCATCGGCATGAGCGGGCTGCTCCTGAACACCCGGCTCGACGCCGACCAGCGCGAGCTGGCCACACTGGTGCACGAATCGGGCGAGTCGCTGCTGGCGATCATCAACGACATCCTCGACTTCTCGAAGATCGAAGCCGGCCGCATGGAGCTCGAGGTTCAACCCTTCGTGCTGCGCGAGTGCGTGGACGCGGCGCTGAACCTGGTGCGTGCGCGAGCCGCCGAGAAGGGTGTTGCACTGACGGCGAGCATCGATGCCGACGTGCCGGTGGCCGTGGCCGGCGACGTGACGCGGCTGCGCCAGGTGCTGCTGAACCTGCTGAGCAACGCGATCAAGTTCACCGACAAGGGCGAGGTCGCGCTGACGGTGAAGCGCGCGAGCAGCGGCGATGGCGACGAGCTTGCGTTCAGCGTGCGCGACAGCGGCATCGGCCTGAGCGAGGAGGGCTTGGCCAAGCTGTTTAAGAGCTTCAGCCAGGCCGATTCGAGCACGACGCGCAAGTACGGCGGCACCGGGCTCGGGCTGGCGATCAGCAAGCGACTGGCCGAACTGATGGGCGGCACGATGAGCGCCGAGAGCGCCGGGCCGGGGCAGGGCAGCACGTTCCGCTTCAGCATCCGGGCTCCCGCCGCACTCGTGCCGCAGCCGGTGCAGGCCAGCCCTGCCATGGACCCGGGCATGGCCGAGCGCCACCCGCTGCGCATCCTGCTGGCCGAGGACAACCTCGTGAACCAGAAGCTGGCGATCCGGCTGCTGGCGCAGATGGGCTACCGCGCCGACTTGGCGAGCAACGGAGTCGAAGCGATTGCCGCCATTGAGCGCCAGACCTACGACCTGATCCTGATGGACGTGCAGATGCCCGAGATGGACGGGCTGGAGGCGTCGCGCCGCATCGTCGAACGCTGGCCGTCGGGGGGCAGGCCGCGTATCGTCGCGATGACCGCCAATGCAACGCAGGGCGACCGCGAGATGTGCCTGGCCGCGGGCATGGACGACTACCTGACCAAGCCGATCCGCGTTGACCAGTTGGTGCAGGCGTTGCAACAGGTGCCATCCAGAACAGGGAACCGAGATGAGTGACTCCGTGATCGACGCCGCCACGTTCGCCGAACTTCAGGCTGCTGCCGGCAGCGAGTTCGTGGCCGAACTGGTGGACACCTTTCTCGAGGAGGCGCCTGCCATGCTGGCCGACTTGCGCCAAGCGCGGGCTGCGGCCGACGCCGAAGGCTTTCGGCGCACGGCGCACTCGCTCAAATCGAACTGCCAGACTTTTGGCGCGCTTGAGCTCGGGGAGATGGCGCGTGCGCTCGAACTCGGGGGGCTGAATGCCGACCCGGCCAGGGACGCCGTCGCGCTTGACGCTCTGGACGCGGCCTATGCGCGCGCGGCCACCGAGCTCAAGGAGCTGAGTCGTGGCTGAGCGAGGAGCCAGGCTGCTGGTGGCCGATGACAACAAGGTCAACCGTCTGCTGCTGGCGCGCAGCCTGGAGTTGCAGGGCCACCGCGTGGCGCTGGCCGAGAACGGCCGCGTGGCCCTGGAGATGCTGGCCGGCGAAGCCTTCGACCTGCTGCTGCTCGACATCGCGATGCCCGAGATGGACGGCTTTCAGGTGCTCGAGCGCCTCAAGGGCGACTTGAAGCTGCGCGATGTGCCGGTGATCGTGACCTCGGCGGTCGAGGGCCTGGACAACGTCGTGCGCTGCATCGAGCTCGGTGCCGAGGACTACCTGCCCAAGCCGGTCAACGCAGTGCTCTTGCGCGCGCGCATCGGCGCCAGCCTGGAGAAAAAGCGCCTGCGCGACCAGCAGAAGGAACTGGTGCGCCGCTTTGCCACCCGCGCCGTGGCCGACGACATGGACGCCTCGGGCTTTGCCCTGGGCGGCCACATGGTGCAGGCCACGGTGATGTTCAGCGACATCCGCGGCTTCACCTCGATGGCAGAGCAGATGCCGCCCGAAGAGACCATCGAG
>JANOPR010000106.1:0-1764 GCA_031421955.1 Burkholderiales bacterium | reverse complement strand
ACCTGCACGCCCTCAAAGGCGCGGCCGCGGCGCCAGGCGTTCAGGCGCAACTGCAGCCACTTGCGCACATGCACCGTGGGCTTCAAGGTGCGCAGGCCGAAGACTGCCATGCCCGCCAGCCAACCCTGGCGCACCGGGTGGTCCTGGGCCAGGTGCTCGGGCGGCGGCGTGAGGCGGTAGTGGGCGAAGTCCCAGCCGATCTCGAATCCGAGGCTGTCGGTGCCGCTGACGTTGGCGCATGCGCTGGGCACCGCGGGCGGCGCGGCTTCGAACAGATCGGCGGTGAGGGCGTCGGTGGTGCGCATGGTGGCCTGGCTTTCTGGTGCTCACCGGGACGACCCCGGCGCAGCCAGTGTGCAAGGCCAGAGCCTCATGGCGTGAGGCTGCCGACAGCAATTTCGACTACCCTCGAGCCTGCACAACCGTCTGCAGGCCCATGGACCGCACCGAACGCTTCTACAAGATCGAAATGCTGATCCGCAGCCGCGGTTCGGTGACCTTTGCCGCGCTGATGGACGAGCTCGGCGTCAGCCGCGCCACCCTGCAAAGAGACCTCGACTACCTGCGCGAGCGGCTGGACGCGCCGATCGTCTACGACCGCTTCGCCAACGGCTATTCAATGCGCCCGGATGCCGGCGACGCGCGCTCGCTGCGCCACGAGCTGCCCGGCGTGTGGTTCAGCGAGCGCGAAATCCATGCCCTGCTGACGATGCACCAGCTGGTGCAGGGCCTGGACGAAGGCGGCGTGCTGGCGCGCCACCTGCAGCCGCTGCTGGACAAGCTGCACGGCATGCTCGGCGCCAGCGACGCGCAGGCCGGCGAGCTGATGAAGCGCGTGAAGATCATGAGCGCGGCGCGGCGCCCCGTGGTCGGCCGGCACTTCGAGCTGATCGGCAGCGCGATCACGCGGCGCCAGCGCGTGCAGATGCAGTACTACGTGCGCAGCCGCCGCGAGGACACCGAGCGCATCGTCTCGCCGCAGCGCCTGGTGCATTGGCGCAATACCTGGTACCTCGACGCCTGGTGCCACACCAGCGACGCGCTGCGGCGCTTTGCGCTGGATGCGGTGCGCGGCGCCGTGCTGCTCGAGGAGCGGGCCAAGGAGGTGGCGCTGAAGACGATCGAGGCCCAGCTCGACGCCGGCTACGGCGCCTTCAGCGGCGCGAAGGTGCAATGGGCCAGCCTGCGCTTCACGCCCGAGGCGGCGCAATGGGTGCAGCACGAGCAATGGCACCCGCAGCAGCAGGCCACGCTGCACGACGACGGGTCGTTGAGCCTGCGCGTGCCCTACGCCGACGCCACCGAGCTGGCCATGGACGTGTTGCGCCACGGCGAGCAGGTGCATGTGCTGGCACCGAAGACCCTGGTCAGGAAAATCGCGGCGCAGTTGAGTGCCGCCGCGGCCGCCTATGCGGTGGCCGCGACCTGAGGCCGCGGCGGTCGACCGCGCTTGCCACGATCCCAGCCCGGCGCGAACGAATCGTCGCGCCAGTGCCAATTACATTAGCGGCCATGCAGTGACGGCCGCAGGCCATGGAGCAGGGATCGAATGAGCAACAGCAAGGCCGCGGCGCACCCACCGCGCAACCCCGGCACCGCGCTGGACCTGGACCGCGTGGCCGCGGTGCGCATCAATGCGCCGGCGGTCGGACGCCGTGTGCAGACGCTCTCGGCGCGGCGCGGCGTGAAGAAGGTCTTCCAGGCGGCCTGGCTCCTGAAGGCCGTGCAGTGCATCGACCTGACCACGCTCTCGGGTGACGACAC
>JANOPR010000105.1:0-1929 GCA_031421955.1 Burkholderiales bacterium | reverse complement strand
TCGGGGCGTTCGCCCAGGTTCTGCGCCGGCGGCGCGGCCACCGTGGGCAGCGCCTTGGCGGCTGCCGGTGCCGCGGCGGCCGGTTTGGGCGCGGCCGCGGCGGCGAGCACAACGCCCTTGGTGACACGGCCATCCTTGCCGGTGCCAGCGACTTAGCCGGCTGGCAACTGCTTGTCCGCCATCAACTTTGCCGCTGCGGGCATGACGACATCGCCCTTCCTTGCATCAGGCGCGGGCGACGCCAGGGCCTGCGCGGCTGCGGGCTCGGCCGACGCAGCCTTTGCCGGCACCTTGGCCGCAGCCCCTTGGCCTTCGGTGTCGATCTGTCCGATCACCTGATCGGCGACCACGGTCGCGCCGTCGGGTACGACATGCGCGGCCAGCACGCCCGCAGCCGGTGCCGGCACTTCGAGCACCACCTTGTCGGTCTCGACCTCGATCAAGATCTCGTCGATTGCGACCATGTCGCCGGGTTGCTTCTTCCACTGCAGCAGCGTGGCTTCAGCCACGGACTCGGACAGCTGCGGAACCTTGATTTCGATGATGGCCATGAATGTCTCTGGTGGATTACTTGCTCAGCACAAAGCCCTTGAGCTTGCCGAAGGCCTGGTCGAGCAACGCTTTCTGCTGCTCGTGGTGCAGGTGGGCATAGCCCACCGCCGGTGAAGCCGAGGGCAAGCGTCCTGCATAGCCGAGCTTCTGGCCTTCGAGCATGTTCTCGTGGATGTAGTGTTGGACGAAGAACCACGCGCCCTGGTTCTGCGGTTCGTCCTGGCACCAGACCACTTCGGTGGCATTGGGAAACTTCTTCAGCTCGGTGGCGAAGGCCTTGTGCGGGAACGGGTAGAGCTGCTCGACGCGCAGGATCACCACGTCCCAGGCCTTCTTCTCGTCGCGACGCTTGATCAGGTCGTAGATCACCTTGCCCGAGCAGGCGATCACGCGCTTGACCTTCTGCGGATCGATGTCGGGATGGCTCGGCCCGATCACGGTGCGGAACTCGCCCTTGGTGAATTCGGACAACGGCGAGGCCGCATCCTTGTTGCGCAGCAGCGACTTGGGCGTCAGGATGATCAGCGGCTTCCTGAACATGCGCACCATCTGGCGGCGCAGCACGTGGAAGATCTGGCTGGCCGAGGTCGGCTGCACGATCTGCATGTTGTTGTCGGCCGCCAGCTGCATGAAGCGCTCCAGGCGCGCTGATGAGTGCTCGGGGCCTTGGCCCTCGTAGCCATGCGGCAGCAGCAGCGTCAGGCCGTTGACGCGACCCCACTTGACCTCGCCCGAGGCGATGAACTGGTCGATCACGACCTGCGCACCGTTGACGAAGTCGCCGAACTGCGCTTCCCAGACCGTCAGCGTGCCCGGGTCTGCCGAGGCGTAGCCATACTCGAAACCGAGCACCGCCTCCTCCGACAGGATCGAGTCGATGACCACGAACGGCGCCTGGTTCTCGGCCACGTTGGCCAGCGGAATGTAGGTGCCGGCGTCCCACTTCTCGCGGTTCTGGTCATGCAGCACCGAGTGCCGGTGTACGAAGGTGCCGCGGCCGCAGTCCTCGCCCGACAGGCGCACCGGGTAGCCACTGGCCACCAACGAGGCAAACGCCAGGTGCTCGCCCATGCCCCAGTCGACGTTCAACTCACCGCGGCCCATGGCAGCGCGGTCGGCGATCACCTTGGCCACCAGCGGGTGCGGCTTGAAGTCGGCCGGTAGCGTCGTGATGCGCTCAGCCAGGCGCTGGACCTCGGCCAAGGGCAAGGCCGTATCGGCGGCGTCGGTCCACTTGCGATTCAGGTACGGCGCCCAGTCAACGGCATGCTTGCTCTTGAAGTTGGTCAGCACCGGGTCGACAGTGTGTCGGCCTTCGTCCATCGCGGAACGGAAGTCCTTCACGTACTGGTCGGGGCCGTCTGCGGGCAGCACGCC
>JANOPR010000104.1:0-1534 GCA_031421955.1 Burkholderiales bacterium | reverse complement strand
CACGCGAAGCGCTGGCCAAGCTCTGGCAAAGCATTGGCACCAGCGTGAGTTTCGATGGCCTGCTGGTCGGCAGCGCCGAGAGCCCCGGCTTTGCACCGGCGGCGCGACTGTTCATGCACTGGGCCAGCCTGCTGTCGCCGCGTCAGCTCAACCCGCTGGGCCTGAATCCATTGCGCCAGTTGCTGACCGAGCAGATCGATTTCGAGCGCCTGCGCGAGCCCGACGCAGTGCGCCTGTTCATCGCCGCGACCCACGCCAACAGCGGCCGCCTGCGCCTGTTCGACAATGCCGACCTCAGCGTCGACGCGGTGCTCGCATCGGCCTGCCTGCCCTCGCTGCAACACGCCGTCATGATCGACGGCGAACCGTGGTGGGACGGCGGCTACAGCGCCAACCCGGCCCTCTTCCCGCTGGTGCGACAAGGCACTGCCGACCTGCTGATCGTGATGCTGAGCCCGCTGACCTACGTCAAGGTGCCGACCAGCACCGAGGAGATCCGCGCCCGAGCCCTCGAGTTCACGTTCAATGCGTCCTTCCTGCGCGAGGCCACCCTGCTTTCCGAATCATGCGCCACGGCGCGCAGCTCGATGTGGCCGTTCGGCCTGCTCGAGCGCCGGCTGCTGCGACTGCGCACGCATCTGATCGACAGCGAGGAGGTGTTGTCGCGGCTGACGCAGGAGTCGCGCCTGATCGCGCACCTGCCGTTCCTCGAGAGCCTGCGCGACCTCGGGCGCGACCGGGCACAGCGCTGGCTGGCAACGGCGGCAACGCATGTGGGTCGGTGTTCGAGCGCCGACCTGGCAGGGCTGTTCACAGCCCCAGGCGCCAGGCAGTCCGCGTAGAATCGGCCACCGGGCCCATATTCAGGCGCCCGGCTTCGTTTTTCCGCCCCGCGCACGCTCGCGGCCTCTACGGAAACCGAATCACCGGCACCCGGTCAAGCGCTCGCAACCCGCATTGCTGGAGCGATGACATGGAAATCTTCGACTACGACAATATCCTGCTGCTGCCGCGCAAGTGCCGCGTGCAGAGTCGCGCCGAGTGCGACCCCTCGGTCGAGTTCGGGGGCCGCCGCTTCACGCTGCCGGTGGTGCCGGCGAACATGAAGACCGTGCTCGACGAGGCCATCGCCGAGAGCCTGGCCGCCAGCGATCACTTCTACGTCATGCACCGCTTCGATCTGGACGGCGTGGCCTTCGCGCGGCGCATGCGCGAGAAGGGTCTGTTCGTCTCGATCAGTTCGGGCGTCAAGGACAGCGACGCGGCCGTCATCGACCGCCTGGCCGCCGAAGGCGTCGGTGCCGACTACATCACGATCGACATCGCGCATGGCCATGCCGATAGCGTGAGGAAGATGATCGAGCACATCAAGGCCCGGTTGCCGCAGAGCTTTGTGATCGCCGGCAACGTGGCCACGCCCGAGGCCGTGATCGACCTGGAGAACTGGGGCGCCGACGCGACCAAGGTCGGTGTTGGACCGGGCAAGGTCTGCATCACCAAGCTGAAGACCGGCTTTGGCACCGGTGGTTGGCAA
>JANOPR010000103.1:0-6536 GCA_031421955.1 Burkholderiales bacterium | reverse complement strand
GTGCAGTGCTTCGAGGACAACTCGCTGGTGCGCGCTGCGCTCGAGTCGCCCGGCGCGGGCAGGGTGCTCGTGATCGACGGCGGCGGCTCGCAGCGCAGTGCGCTGGTCGGTGGCAAGCTGGCGGTTCTCGCGGTCAAGAACGGCTGGGCGGGTCTGGTTGTGGACGGCTGCGTGCGCGACACGGTCGAACTGGCGGCCTGCGCGATCGGCATCCGTGCACTGACGCTGTGTCCGATGCCGCCAGCCAAGCGAGGCGCCGGCCAGCGCGATGTGCCGGTGCAGCTGCAAGGCGTTCCGGTCCGCCCAGGCGATTGGCTCTGTGCCGACGCCGACGGCATCGTCGTGCTCGACCGGCCACCGAGGTCAGCGTGATGGCGCGCAAAGCCGGGCCGCCGAGCGACGAGTCCGTCGATGCTGTCGACGCCATCGCCAAGCATTGCCGTCAGCGCGTGCACCAGCGCGCCCTGCTGGCGGCCGGGGTGGCGATGGTTCCGGTGCCGGGTCTGGACTGGGTCACCGACGTCGGGGTGCTGGTCAAGCTGTTGCCCGACATCAACCAGGCCTTCGGCCTGGCGCCCGAGCAGATCGAACGCCTTGCGCCCGACCGCCGGCTGGTCGCCTACAAGGCCATCAGCGCCGGCGGCGGGCTCGTGGTGGGCAAGCTGGTGACGCGCGAACTCGTGCTCAAGCTGCTCAAGATCGTGGGCGTGCGCCTGACGACGCAACAGGCGGCAAAGTACCTGCCGATCGCCGGCCAGGCCCTGTCGGCGGCACTGACCTATGGTGCGCTGAAGTTCGTCTGCGAACAGCACATCCAGCAGTGCATCGCGGTGCGGCGGCAACTGCTGTTGCCTGCACCCGCGAATGCCTAGCGGGTCGCGCCACTAGAATGCGTCGACGTCGGGGCGTAGCGCAGCTTGGTAGCGCGGCTGCTTTGGGAGCAGTAGGTCGCACGTTCGAATCGTGTCGCCCCGACCATCTTGCCCGCGCGAGTACCAGCTGCCCGTAGCTCAACTGGATAGAGCACCAGCCTTCTAAGCTGGGGGTCGGGGGTTCGAGTCCCTCCGGGCAGGCCAACCCACACAGCCTCGGTGCCCGCCATGCAGTTTCGATCGCTTCGCCACTTCTTCGTCGCGCTGTCTTTCGCGCCTCTTGTCGCCAACGCCGCACTCAAGCCGGTCGCCACGGTGGAAGGCATCACCGAGTACCGCCTGCCCAATGGCCTGCAGGTGCTGCTGGCGCCTGACGACTCCAAGCCGACGACGACGGTCAACCTGACCTACCGCGTGGGCAGCCGGCACGAGAGCTATGGCGAGACCGGCATGGCGCACCTGCTCGAACACCTGTTGTTCAAGGGCACGCCACGGTTCCCGACCGTGTGGGCCGAGTTCACCAAGCGCGGCCTGGCCGCCAACGGCAGCACCTGGCTCGACCGCACCAACTACTTCGCCAGCTTCGCGGCCAGCGACGCGAACCTGGCCTGGTACCTCGACTGGCTGGCCGACTCCATGACCGCCAGCTTCATCGCGCGCAAGGACCTCGACGCAGAGATGACGGTCGTGCGCAACGAGATGGAGATGGGCGAGAACAGCCCGGGTCGTGTCCTGTTCGAGAAGACGATGGCGGCGATGTACCAGTGGCACAACTACGGCAACTCGACCATCGGTGCGCGCGCCGACGTCGAGAACGTGGACATTGCTCGCCTGCAGGCTTTCTATCGCCGCTACTACCAGCCCGACAACGCCACCCTGATCTTGTCAGGCAAGTTCGATCCGGCGCGCGTGCTGGCCTTGGTCGAAGTGAATTTCGGCAAGCTGAAGAAGCCGGCGCGCGTGTTGCCCTCGCTGTACACGCTCGAGCCGACGCAGGACGGCGAGCGCGCAGTCGTCCTGCGCCGTGTCGGTGGCACGCCGCAGTTGATGGCCACCTATCACGCCGTGCCCGGTGCGCATCCGGACCACGCCGCCGTCGAATTGCTGTCGCTGGTGATGGGCGACACCCCCTCGGGTCGCTTGCACAAGCGCCTGACCGAGGCCCAGCTCGCTGCCGGCACCTGGGCCTGGACGACGGGCCTGCACGATCCGGGTTTCATCGCCTTCGGCGCCGAGATCGCGCCCGGACAGAACCCGGACAGCGCGCGCGAGGCCTTGCTGGCCACGCTGGAGTCCGTGGCCGCCGAGCCCATCACGGCGGCCGAATTGGCGCGCGCGCAAACGAAGTGGATCAACGCTTGGGAGCAGCAGCACGCCGATCCGCAGCGTGTCGGCGTCGCGCTGTCAGAGACCGTGGCACAAGGTGACTGGCGGCTGCTGTTCCTGCTGCGCGATCGGGTTCGCGATCTCAAGCTCGCCGATCTGCAGCGCGTGGCCGCCGAGCGGATGGTCGCTGCCAACCGCACATTGGGCAGCTACCTGCCGACCGACAAGCCCGTACGTGCACCCGCGCCGGCCGCGGTGGATGTGGCGCAGCAGATGAAGAGCTTTGTGCCGCAGGCAGCGCAGAAGGCCGCGGAGGCGTTCGAGGCGACGCCCGCCCACATCGACGCGCGCACACAGCGTGGCCGCCTCGGCGCTGCGGCCAGCGGCGTGCAGGTCGCGCTGTTGCCCAAGGCCACGCGCGGCCAAGCCGTCAGTGCCACGCTGACGCTGCGCATCGGGGATCTGAAGTCGCTCGAAGGCCAGGCCGAGGTCTTGGCCATGCTCGAAGCGATGCTCGACAAGGGTACGCCGAGCGTGAGCCGCCAGCAGGTGCAGGACCGGCTGGATGCATTGCGCACCGAGCTGCAGTTTCGCTTCACCGACATCGGCGCCTTGACCGCCGTCATGCAAACCCGGCGTGAACACCTGCCGGCGGCAATCGAGCTGGTCGCTGCGTTGCTGCGTCAGCCTGCCTTTGATGCCGCGGTGCTGGACGAAGTCAAGCGCCAGGCATTGACGGCGATCGAGGCGCAGCGCAAGGAGCCCGACGCTGTGGTCGACGAGGCGCTGGACCGGCACGGCAACCCCTATCCACGCGGCGACATCCGCCACGCGCGAAGTTTCGACGAACGCGTGAAGGACTTGACCGCGGTCACGCCAGAAGCATTGCGTACCCTGCATGGTCGCCTGCTCGGCGCGGGCCAGGCGGAGTTCGCCGCGGTCGGTGATTTCGACGCAGATGCCGTGCGCGCCGCACTGGAGCGCGCGTTCGCTGGCTGGCGCAACGCGACGCCGTACGCGCGCGTGCCCACACCCTTGGTCGCGATGCCTGCGACGCGGCTGGTCTTCAACACCCCGGACAAGCAGAACGCGACGCTGCAGGTGCGCATGCCCTTGGCGCTGTCGGACAACGACGGCGACTATCCCGCGCTGATGATGGCCAACTACCTGCTCGGCGGCGGCGGCAACTCACGCCTGTGGAAGCGGATCCGCGAGGCCGAGGGCCTGTCCTACGACGTCTACGCCTTCATCCGGTGGTCCTCGCGCGAGGACCACTCGATGTGGCAGGCCGGTGCGATCTTCGCGCCCGCCAACCGCGACAAGGTCGAAGCGGCGTTCAAGGAGGAGGTGGCCCGGGCGCGACGGGATGGTTTCAGCGCGAAGGAACTCGACGAGGGCAAGCGCGGCTTGCTCAGTTTTCGCAGCCTGTCGCGCGCCCAGGACAGCAATCTGTCGCGCGCCCTGGCTGCCAACATCGACCTCGAGCGCACGATGGCCAAGTCGGCCCAGGTCGATGCGCAGTTGCGGGCGCTGACACTCGATCAGGTCAATGCGGCGCTGCGCAAGTACATCGAGCCGTCCAGGTTCGTCATCGGCGTCGCCGGGGACTTCAAGACGCCGTAGCGGCGCGCCGTTGTCCGGCGCTCAGTGCTTCATGTATTGCGTGGCGCCGAACAGCGTCTCGCGCGCCTTGTCGTCGAGCAGCGGCCGGCGCCGATCGGCCAGCACCTGCACGCCGCGCATCACTGCGGGGCGGTGCTCGATCTCGTCGAACCAGCCCTTGAGGTGCGAGTAGTCGGCCCAGTCGATGCCCTGGTTCTTCCACGAGCGCAACCAGGGGAAGACGGCGATGTCGGCGATGCTGTAGTCGGGGCCGCCGAGGTACTTGCTGTGGGCCAGGCGCTTGTTCATCACGCCATAGAGCCGACGGGCCTCGTTGCTGTAGCGGTCGACGGCGTAGGCGATCTTCTCGGGCGCATAGATGCGGAAATGGTGCGCCTGGCCGAGCATCGGGCCCACGCTGCCCATCTGGAACATCAGCCACTGCAGCACCTCGTACTTGCCTTGCGTCGAGGGTGGCAGAAAACGCCCGCTCTTGCCGGCCAGGTAGAGCAGGATCGCGCCCGATTCGAAGAGCGAGATCGGCCCGCCGTCGGGGCCGTCGGCATCGACGATGGCCGGCACCTTGTTGTTGGGGCTGATGGCCAGGAACTCCGGCGCGAACTGCTCGCCCGCGCCGATGTCGATCGCGTGCACGCGGTAAGGCAGGCCGCACTCTTCGAGCATGATGTGGACCTTGTGGCCG
The DNA here is from genome assembly GCA_031421955.1 of Burkholderiales bacterium. Taxonomy (GTDB): domain Bacteria; phylum Pseudomonadota; class Gammaproteobacteria; order Burkholderiales; family Burkholderiaceae_C; genus CADEEN01. Next base: position 2,033 of record JANOPR010000103.1, on the reverse strand, counting down.
TTGGGCGTGGCCCACGAATACACTTCAATCATCGAGCGGTTCCTCTCGCGCCAAACGGGTGCGACTCACTCTAGCAGCGATGCAAGACCTTTTCAGACGGTGGTTCGGCGGCGCAGGCGGCGCGCAATGGCGCGAGGTCTCCGATTGGGCCGATGCCGCCGGTCATCGCTTCACGCGCAGCCGTGACGGCAGCGGTTTCATCGTCCAGCCGGGCCAGGCAGGCGCAGGCTGGCGGCTCGAGTGGGGTCCGCCGCAGCGGCATTACTTCAGCAGCCCGGAGTTGCGCCTGCGCGGCGAGGTCGGGCCGACGGCCGACCTGCAGATGCTGATCGTGACGCGACCGCTGATGACCAAGCTCGAGCAGGAGGTGTTCGAGGAATTCACCGAGCACAACCAGACCCGCATGGACGATGGCACGCCCGAGGAGATGCGTTGGCTGGTGCTGTACCCCAAGGTGCCGCGGGCCGAACTCGGCGTCCTGCGTGAACGCTTCGGTGCGCTGTCCAACGTGCCGCGCGCGGCGTTGCGCTGGATCGGCCAGCCGCTGATTCAGCAGCTCGACGCCACGTCGGCCTGGCTGGGCACTGAGCAGCCGCTGCTGCTGGTGCTGCAGCGCGGTCGCCTGACGCTGCGCTGTGCGCAGGCGCTGCCCGAGTTGCCCGCATTGCAGGGCGCGCTGGGCTTGTTCGGGGTCGCGCTCGCCGCGGCGCGGCGTGTCGGCGAGGAACTCGCGCGCGGCGAGATTGGCAACGACCGCCCGAGCAGCTGGGGTGCACCGAGCCGCATGCCCGCGGCCGATCCGAAAGAGGGCTGACGCGGCGGTCGATTCAGGCCAGCGCCGGGCCGTCCCAAGCGGCCTGAGCTCCCCGCGGGGGGCGCGAGCGCAGCGAGCTTGGGGCCGTCATCTCACGCCGCCTGGCGGCCGAGTTCGATCTTGGCGATCGCGTTGCGGTGCACTTCGTCAGGCCCATCGGCGAAGCGCAGCGTGCGCGCCGCGGTGTAGAAGTAGGCCAGCGGGGCATCCTGGCTCATGCCCGCACCACCGTAGGCCTGGATCGCCCAGTCGATGACGCGACAGGCCATGTTCGGTGCCACGACCTTGATCATCGCGATCTCGGCCTTGGCGGCCTTGTTGCCGGCGACGTCCATCATCCAGGCCGCCTTCAGCGTCAGTAGGCGGGCCTGCTCGATCTGGCATCGCGCTTCGGCGATGCGCTCCTGGGTCACGCCTTGCGCCGCCACCGGCTTGCCGAACGCGACTCGCGACGAGGCTCGCTGGCACATCAACTCCAGCGAGCGTTCGGCCAGGCCGATCAGGCGCATGCAATGGTGGATGCGACCGGGCCCGAGTCGGCCTTGCGCAATCTCGAAGCCGCGGCCCTCGCCGAGCAGGATGTTGCTCAGGGGCACGCGCACATTGTCGAAGTCGACTTCCATATGGCCGTGCGGCGCGTCGTCGTAGCCGAACACCGTCAAGGGTCGCAGTACTTTGACGCCCGGCGCGTCCATCGGCACCAGGATCATCGACTGCTGCGAGTGCCTGGGCGCCTCGGGATCGGTCTTGCCCATGAAGATCATGATCTTGCAGCGCGGGTCACCGGCGCCGCTGGTCCACCACTTGCGGCCGTTGATGACGTACTCGTCACCGCGGCGTTCGATGCGCGCGGCGATATTCGTCGCGTCCGACGACGCGACCGCGGGCTCGGTCATCGCAAAGGCGCTGCGGATCTCGCCGGCCAAGAGCGGCTCGAGCCAGCGCCGCTTGTGCTCGGCGCTGCCGTAGCGCACCAGGACTTCCATGTTGCCGGTGTCGGGCGCGGAGCAGTTGAAGACCTCGCTGGCCCAGGGCACGCGGCCCATGATCTCGGCCAGCGGCGCGTACTCCTGATTGCTCAGGCCGGCGCCGCGTTCGCTTTCTGGCAGGAACAGATTCCACAGGCCGGCCGCACGCGCCTTGGGTTTCAGGTCTTCGATCACCTGCAGCGGCGTCCAGCGTTTGCCGGCTACCGTGTTGGCTTCGAGCTGTTGCCAGT
>JANOPR010000102.1:0-1822 GCA_031421955.1 Burkholderiales bacterium | reverse complement strand
CCTGTTGCTGGTCGCCTGCGCCGCGGTCATGCTCGGCACGCTGTATCCGCTGTTCCTCGATGCGCTGGGGCTCGGCAAGATTTCGGTCGGTCCGCCCTATTTCGAATCGGTGTTCGCGCCGCTGATGGCGCCCGCCAGGCGTACAGAGCGAGCGAGGTGCCGATGACGACGGCGAGGAAGGCGAGGATGAACAGGCCGCGCTTGGGGTCGGTGGCGAAGGCGTGCACCGAGGACAGCACGCCCGAGCGCACGAGGAAGGTGCCGAGCAGCGACATCGAGAACGCGGCAATCGCCAGCAGCACGGTCCCGGCCTTGCCGGCGCCGCGCTTCTCGGTCACCGCCAGTGAATGGATCAGCGCGGTGCCGATCAGCCAGGGCATGAACGAGGCGTTTTCCACCGGATCCCAGAACCACCAGCCGCCCCAGCCGAGTTCGTAATAGGCCCACCAGCTACCCAGCGCGATGCCCAGGGTGAGGAAAATCCAGGCTGCGGTGGTCCAGGGCCGCGTCCAGCGCGCCCACTGCGCGTCGAGGTTGCCGCCGATCAGCGCCGCGACCGCGAACGCGTAGGCCACCGAGAAACCGACATAGCCCATGAAGAGCATCGGCGGGTGAAAGATCATCCCCGGGTCTTGTAGCAGCGGATTCAGGTCGCGCCCATCGAGCGCGGCCGGCACCAGGCGGTCGAACGGGTTGGACGTAACCAACGTGAACAGCAGGAAGCCCACAGTCAGCCAGCCCATCACCGCGAGGACGCGCGCGAGCACCGGCAGAGGCAGGCGCCGGCTGAAGACCGCCACGGCCAGCGTCCAGCCGGCCTGCATCACGATCCACAACAACATCGAGCCCTCGTGGCTGCCCCAGGACGCGGCGATGCGGTACTGCACCGGCAGCGCGCTGTTGGAGTTGGCCGCGACGTTGAGGACCGAAAAGTCGTTCTGCACGAAGCTCGTCATCAGGCAGGCGAGGGCGGCGATCACGAGCACAAACTGCCACAACGCCGCAGGACGCGCCACGGCCATCCAGTCGGCGCGCTTGCGAGCGGCGCCCACCAGCGGCACCGTGCCCAGCACCAGCGCCAGCCCCAATGCCAACCAGAGCAGGAAATGGCCGAGTTCAGGAATCATTTCCCAGGCTCCTTGAGTGACTTGGTGCATTTCGGGTCGCCATGTTGTGCCTTGTGTTTGCGTACTTCCGCGGCGTCTTGCAGGCCGACACGTTCGCCAGCTACAACCAAATCTATGAGGACGGCCGAATCGTCGAGGCCTCATTTTGGAGCATTCACGCCGAAAGATGTGGGACATTCGCGAGCGCCAGCACAAGCTGCCCGGCACGCTGGCGCACAAGGCATTGGCGCGCATCGGCGCAAGCTCAAAGCGCTGCGGCCAATGCTGCACGACCTGCCCGACCCCAAATGGATCGTGCAAGCGCAGCTCGAACCCGCGTTGCAGGCGATTGTCGACGCCGGCCTCGCCCTGGACGCGTTGGTCCGGCCGGTCCACCTGCCCGCTTTGCTGCAACTGTGCCGCCGCCACCTTGGGCCGCGTGTGCTGGAACGGGCCGCCTCCTACGGCGGCTGGTGGGACGAGACACAAGTGTTGCTACAGGCTTGCGACGCCAACCAGCGTGCGGCCATCCTGCGCGGCACGGCGCGGCGGGTATATCGGCATTGAGGCAGCGCTCGGCGGGGTCAGAATGCCGCCATGACCCTGACCGAACTGCGCTACATCGTCGCCGTCGCCCGCGAGAAGCATTTCGGGCGCGCGGCCGAGGCATGTTTCGTCTCGCAGCCCACGCTGTCGGTGGCCATCAAGAAGCTCGA
>JANOPR010000101.1:0-3242 GCA_031421955.1 Burkholderiales bacterium | reverse complement strand
GCTTCGAACCAGGCGTAGAAGTGGCACATGGCGGCGCCGTCCTCAGTCATCGCCTCGCGGATGAACGCGGCCTCCGCGGCGGACTTGCGGCTCTTGGCCAATGTGCTCGGGTTGATCGCCTCGACCACCTTGACGCCGGCGGCGACCTGCTCGCGAAAGGCCAGGGTGATGCGTCGCGGGTCGACCAGCAACGTGCTGCCGCTGGGCAGCGCGCCGAGCGCGGCGGCGGCTTGCGCGTAGTCGGCCAGTGCAAAGCCATCGGTGGCCAGCTCGGCGGCCAGCGCGGCGTCGATCTTGCCGCCGGAGACGAACAGCGTTGCCTGCGTCGTGTCGATCAGCAGATGCGCCAGGAACACCGGGTTGTAGTCGACGTCGGCGCCGCGCAGATTCGTGATCCAGGCCACGTCGTCGACGGTCGAGACGAAGTGGTGCGTGGCGCCATGGCGGGCCATGGCCTCGCGCAGGCTGGTGAGCTTGGCGGCGCGCGTCGTCGTCGCCTGCGGTGCGCAGTGCGCGTAGACCGAAGCGCGCGGCAGCGCCGGGCGATCAGGCCAGACTGCGGTGAGCAGATCGACGTCGGTGCGCAGTGCGATGCCGGACTTCTCCAGCCCCGCGCGCAATGCCTGTGCCGCCGCCAGGCCGATCACCTGGCCGTCCACGGCCACGCGATCGCCGCGAGCCAGGTTCGTGGCCAGCCAATCGATGTGGTGGGTGGCGGCGCCGGTGGGAATCTTGACCAGTTCGATGCCGCTGCCGCGCAACTCGGCTTCGGCCTGGGTCCAGTAGCGGCTGTCGGCAAACAGCGCAGCGCGGTGGGTCGTGACGACCAGGGTGGCCATCGAACCCGTGAATCCCGACAACCAGACGCGGCCCTGCCAACGCTCGGGCAGGTATTCCGACAGATGCGGGTCGCTCGAAGGTACCAGCAAGGCGGCCAGTCCTTGCGCGGCCAGGGCGTCGCGCACCTGGGCCAGGCGCAGTGGAATCGGGGAGGTGCGGGTGTCCATGGTGCAAGGTTCCGGCTTGAGAATCTGCGGGCGTCACGGGCCGGCAGCGGGGCGAACAGGCGATGCGCCGATTCTAGGCGTCGCCCGCCCCGCCAATAGGCGTCAGAACCTGTAGGTCCATCCAAGCAACCGCCGCGGATCGGGCTTTGCCCGGCCGCCAGCGGTGCCCCCTCGAGGGGGAGCGGCGAAGCCGCTTCGGGGGTGGTTCACCTCAGGCCGGCTGCAGGCGCCGGCGCACGAACTGGATGTGGCTCTTCAACGCGTACAGCTCGTCGGTGTAGGACAACGGGACCGCAATGTGCGCAACCTTGGACTCGATGTCGTCCAGTTCGGCCAGCAAGGTCGGCGCAGGGCGTGTACCCGCGGCTGCTTCGATCTCGCGCAACTGGCCGTACCAGCGAAACACCCGCGAGCGGATGCGCAACTCGATCAGCGGCGGCACCACGCGCGACAGCGGAATCAGCACCGCGACGATCGACAGCAGCGCCAGCCACATGCGGTCGATCAGGTTGGCCAGCCAGAACGGCAGGTAGCGCTGCAGCCAGGGCACGCCACTGCGATAGAAGCGTTGGGCCTCGGGCGAGATTTCGCGCTCGCCGTCGCGCGCGTTGGGAAAGTCGCCTTTGCGCTGGAACCAGCCGGTCTCGCCATGCACCTGCTGTGCCGCCTGCACGAACAACTGGGCCAGCGCCGGGTGCAGGTTGTCGCGCGCGACCAGCGTCGCGGTCGGGGCCACCATGTGGACATCGGCCGGGGGCAGGTCGTTGGCCAGGTCGACCACGCCGCGTGGCAGCGTCACCGCCGAAAGAAAACCCAGGCGGCGGGTGTAGGCCTCGGCCTGGACGAAGTCGAACAACTGCACGCCAGGGGTCTGCAACAGCATCTGCACCATCAGCGACTCGGGCGCCGAGGCCAGCACGATGGCATCGAGCCTGCCTTCGAGCAGGTCGATCACGGCCGGGGTCAGCGGCTGTTGCAGCAAGGTGATGCCCGAGGCGTCGATGCGGTTGGCGTCGAGCAAACGCTGCGCCAGGTTGGGCACGCCGCTGCCGGGGGCGCCGATGTTGACGCGCCAGCCGCCGAGCTGCGACAACTGCTCGAGCCGCGGCGCCTTCAGCAGGCGCTTGGCACTGTCGCTGCGGTAGAACAGCCAGACGGGCTCGTAGAACATGCTGCCCAGCGAGATCAAGTGATCGTCGGCCTGGTCGGCTTGCGCCGACGCGGCATCGGCGCCGCCTTGCACGAATGCCAGATCGACCTTGTCGCTGGGGTTGCGCAGCAGGGCCAGGTTTTCCGCAGCGCCCTGCGTGGGTCGCAACTCGACGCGGATGCCGTGCTTGGCCAAGGCCTCGGCATAGCGTTGGCCGAACTTGCTGTAAGCGCCCTGGTCGACGCCGGTGGCCAGCACGACATGCGTGGGCGGGGTCGGGTTCAGCCACCAGTAGGCGAGCACGAGCAGCAAGGCCGCGAGCAGGACGAAAGGCAAGGCCGTGGTGGCAAAGACACGCCAGGCGGGCAGGGCGGTGTCGTCGGCGTCAGGTGCAGCGGTGCTCACCAGTGAACCTCTGCGCTTTGCGCTGCGGTGTGGCGCTTGGGGCGGCCCGGCGCGCTCATAGGACCGTCCGCAGGGTCCAGATCTCGGGGAACAGCACCACGTCGAGCATCTTGCGCAGGTAGCCCACACCGCTGGTGCCACCGGTGCCGCGCTTGAAGCCGATCACGCGCTCGACCGTGGTCACGTGGCGGAAGCGCCAGAGGCGGAAGGCGTCTTCAAGGTCGGTGAGCTCCTCGCCGAGCTGGTACAGATCCCAATGCCGCGAAGGGTCGCGATAGACCTCGAGCCACGCCGCTTCGACCGCCGGGCTGGCCGTGTAGGGCAGGGTCCAGTCGCGTTCGGTGTGGCTGGCAGGTACCGCGATGCCCCGTCGCGACAGCAGCCGCAGGGCTTCGTCATACAGCGAGGGCGCCGCATGCGCCGCCTGCACCTGCGCCAGCAGGTCCGCGCGGTGGGCATGGGGCTTGAGCATCTGCGCGTTTGTGTTGCCGAGCATGAATTCGATGCAGCGGTACTGCCAGCTCTGGAAGCCGCTGGAGCTGGCCAGGTAGGGCCGGATCGCACTGTACTCGGGGGGTGTCATGGTGGCCAGCACATCCCAGGCATGCACCAGCTGCTCCATGATCCGGCTGACCCGCGCCAGCATCTTGAAGGCGCTGCCCAGTTCGTCGGATGCCAGC
>JANOPR010000100.1:0-3097 GCA_031421955.1 Burkholderiales bacterium | reverse complement strand
CCTGCACAAGAGCGTGTTCATCGGCGAGATCAAGGCCGACGGCCAGTTCAACGTGGTCTGGAAGACGCCCGGCCCGGTCAAGGCCCAGCCCTGGAGCCCGTTCATTCCCGAGAACAAGGGCAAGAAGGACGAGCCTGTGCTGATGGCCAAGCAGTAGTCCGGATGCGGTGGCTGCTCTCCCTGATAGCAGCCGCGTGGCTGTGCGCGCCTGCCGCTGCATTGACGCCGCAGCAGGCGCGCTCGCTCGCCGTTGGTGAGGCCGAGACGCGCATCGCGGCGCTCAATGCGCTGCTGGCCGGCGCCGACGCGAAAACCGTCGCGTTGATTCAGGCCTTGTCCGACGACGCGGTCAAGTTCAGCGACCGCGCCGTCTACGTGATCAGGAACGGCAAAGGCTACGACCCCGTCACGGGCAGCGAACTCGCCGTGCCCGAGGCCGCCGACGACGTGATCAACAACAACCAGATGCGCGGCGAACTCGACGTGGCGCTGGCCTCGATCAAGCTGTTCTCCACCGATGTGGCCGTGCGCAGCCAAGCGGTGAAGACGCTGCAGGGCGAGCCCGACGAGGCCAGGCTGCCGCTGATCGAGAAAGCCTACGCGGCAGAGACCGTCGCGTCGATCAAGCAGGCCCTCGGCAATGTGCGCTTTGCCATGTTGCTGGGCAGCGCTGACAAGGCCAGGCGCCTGGAGGCCGCGACCGCGCTCGGCGCCAGCGGCACGCCGGCCACCAAGACGCTGCTGCTCGAGCGGCAGAAGATCGAAACCGAAGCCGATGTCCGCGCCGCGATCGGTGTGGCCCTGAAGGCCATCGAAGGGCGGCTGGCCTGGGGCGAGCGCCTGGGCGTGCTGTTCACGGGCATCAGCCTGGGCTCGATCCTGTTGCTGGTGGCCCTGGGCCTGGCCATCACCTACGGCCTGATGGGCGTCATCAACATGGCGCACGGCGAGCTGATGATGATCGGCGCCTATGCCACCTATCTGGTGCAGAACCTGTTCAGGGCCTGGCTGCCCGACGCCTTCGGCGCCTATGTGCTGGTGGCGATTCCGGTCTCGTTCCTGGCCGCGGCGCTGGTGGGTGCCGGGCTCGAGCGCAGCGTGATCCGCTGGCTCTATGGGCGCCCGCTCGAGACCCTGCTGGCCACCTGGGGCATCAGCCTGATGTTGCAGCAGGCGGTGCGCTCGATCTTCGGCGCGCAGAACGTGCCGGTCGAGAACCCGGCGTGGCTGTCGGGCGGCGTCGACGTGATGAGCAACCTGACGCTGCCGTTCAATCGCATCGCGATCGTCGTCTTCGCCGTGCTGGTGCTGGCCGGCGTGGCCACGCTGATCGCGCGCACGCGCCTGGGCCTGTTCGTGCGCGGCGTGACGCAGAACCGCCGCATGGCCGCCTGCATGGGCGTGAACACCGCGCGCATCGATACCTACGCCTTCGCGCTCGGCTCGGGCATCGCCGGCCTGGCCGGTTGCGCCCTGTCGCAGGTGGGCAATGTGGGGCCGGATCTGGGGCAGGGCTACATCGTCGATTCGTTCATGGTGGTCGTGCTCGGCGGCGTCGGCCAGCTGGCCGGCACCGTCTATGCCGCGCTCGGCCTGGGCGTGTTGAACAAGGTGCTCGAAGGCTGGCAAGGCGCCGTGCTGGCCAAGATCATGGTGCTGGTGTTGATCGTCGTGTTCATCCAGAAGCGGCCGCAGGGGATCTTCGCGCTCAAGGGCCGAAGTGCCGAAGCATGAATGCTGCGTCGTGTTCTCTTGACTGCGTAGCCAGCCGGGTCCCGGCCCGGCAGCCGGGTAACTTTCATTTGCTGGGCCAAATGAAAGTCACCAAAGCAAAGGCCCTCAACGCAACACCTTTCACTCGTTCTGCACGCTGCGGAACCCCGGTCCAGCGGGCCACTTGGCAAGCGTGCAGCACATCGAACCCGCAGCCCGCTCGGCGGCGCGGGCCTCGCAATGCCTCGCCCGCGCGGGATCGCTGGACCCAAGGCCCAAGCGAAGCGAGGCCTCGTCGAGTGAGCCGTCGCTTCGATCTCCGGCCCTGTCTCCAAGTGGCCCGCCGGGCCGGGGTTCCGCAGCGCGAAGAACGAGCTGAATGGTTTTGCATTCAGCCCCTTTGCTTTGGTGACTTTCATTTGGGGCCGCAAATGAAAGTTACCCGGCCGCCGGGCCGGGACCCGGCTGGCCACGCAGTCAGCAACGATTCGAAGTCGCACCGGGCGATCGGGACGGGCCGAACATGACGCAATTGGGGCGGCGCGGCTGGACCGGGGTGCTGATCGCAACGATCACCGTCGCCGCCGTCGTGCCCATGCTCAATCTCGCCGTGCCGGCCGGTAGCGCCTTGCACCTCAGCGACTTCTACGTCAGCCTGCTCGGCAAGATCCTTTGTTATGCGATCGCCGCGCTGGCGATGGACCTGATCTGGGGCTACACCGGCATCCTGTCGCTCGGCCACGGCCTGTTCTTCGCCCTCGGCGGCTACGGCATGGGTATGTACCTGATGCGCCAGATCGGCCGCGACGGCCAGTACCGCATGGACATGCCCGACTTCATGGTCTTCCTGAACTGGAAGGAATTCCCCTGGCACTGGGCGCTCAGCGACAGCTTCGTCGCCCAGATGTTGCTGGTGGTGCTGGTGCCTGGGCTGCTGGCCTTCGTGTTCGGCTACTTCGCCTTCCGCTCGCGCATCAAGGGCGTGTACTTCTCGATCATCACGCAGGCGCTGACCTTCGCCGCGATGCTGCTGTTCTTCCGCAACGAGACCGGCTTCGGTGGCAACAACGGCTTCACCGACTTCAAGCGCCTGCTCGGCATTCCGATCACCGCGCAGCTGCGCGTCGTGCTGTGCGTGTTGACCGGCCTGGTGCTGATTGCCTTTTACGTGATGGCGCGCGCCATCGTGCACAGCAAGTACGGCCGCGTGCTGCAGGCCATCCGCGACGCCGAGACGCGGGTCATGTTCACCGGCTACAACCCGGTGGCCTACAAGCTGTCGATCTGGACCTTGTCGGCGGTGATGTGCGCGATTGCCGGTGCGCTGTATGTGCCGCAGGTGGGCATCATCAACCCGAGCGAGATGAGCCCCGCGGCCGGCATC
>JANOPR010000099.1:0-3436 GCA_031421955.1 Burkholderiales bacterium | reverse complement strand
CCCCGCGCCAGATGCTGGCGATACCACCAAGGTCCAACCGCCAGCCCCGCTTGGCGCCCATGGCGCGCATCAGATCGAAGCCCTGCGTGTAGCTGACGATCTTGGAGGCGTACAACGCGTCGCGCACGCGGGCCACCAGTTCGGTGCGGTCGCCCACCAGCGCGGGCGTCGGCCCATGCAGTGCGCCGCTGGCCACGATGCGCGCCGACTTCATCGACGACAGCACGCGGGCCTCGACCGCCGCATTGATGGTGCTGATCACGACCGCGTTGTCGGCTGCACTCATCAGTGTCCACTGCCCGGTGCCCTTTTGCCCCGCCTTGTCGAGGATCAGATCGACGACCGGCTGGCCGCTCTCGGGGTCGCGCTGGCGCAGGATCTTGCCGGTGATCTGGATCAGGTAGCTTTGCAGCGCGCCGTCGTTCCAAGCCTCGAACACATCTGCCATTTCGTCTGTCGACAGTCCTGCCGCCTGGAACAGCGCGTAGGCCTCGCAGATCAGCTGCATGTCACCGTACTCGATGCCGTTGTGGACCATCTTCACGTAGTGACCTGCGCCGCCCTCGCCGATATGCATCACGCAAGGCTGCCCGTCGACCTTGGCGGCAATGCTTTCGAAGATCGGCCGCAGCACCTGCCAGGTGCTGGCCGGGCCGCCAGGCATGATCGACGGCCCCTTGCGCGCACCCTCCTCGCCCCCCGATACGCCCGCGCCGACGAAGCGCAAGCCGCGCGCGGCCAATACGGTCGACCGGCGTTCGGTATCGGTGTACAGGCTGTTGCCGCCGTCGATGACGATGTCGCCCGCCTCGAGCAGCGGCACCAGTTGCGCGACCACCGCGTCGACTGCCTGGCCTGCCTTGACCATCAGCATCACCGTGCGCGGGCGTTTCAGCGAGGCCACGAAGTCGGCCAAGGCGTGCGCACCATGCAGGCGCTTGCCAGCGTGGGTGGCGACAAACGCATCAGTCACGTCCGGGCTTCGGTTGTAGACCGCGACGCTGAAGCCCCGGCTCTCGATATTGAGTACCAGGTTCTGACCCATCACGGCCAAGCCGATCAGGCCAATGTCACAGCTGGCTGGCATAGCATCCTCCGAAAGCCGAACGAGACCGGCGCATTGTGCGTGCGCCGTGGGGCTGCCTTCAGGCCACGTCGCGGCCGGTGCTGGCGCTCCAGATGCGGTACCACGCCTGTGAGTCGAGCCGCAGCGAGAGTGCGGCCACGGCCTCGGCGATGGCCTCGATGCGTGAGGATCCCGTGATCGGCAGCGGCCGCGCGGGGTGGCGCAGCAGCCAGGCAAAGGCCACGGTCGAGGGCGCAACCCCATGCTCCCGCGCCATCGCTTGCAACACTGCGCGCACGCGGCTTGCGGCCTCGTCTTCGCCGCGGAAAAGCCGCCCACCTGCCAGAGGCGACCAGATCATCGGCCGCAGCCCCAGGTCCACGCATTGATCGAGGCTGCCGTCGTGCAACGGCGCAAGTTGTAGCGGCGAAAACTCGATTTGATTCGTCACCAACGGAATGCGGCCGTGCAGCCGAGCCAACTGTGTCGGGCTGTGGTTCGAGACACCGAAGTCGAGCACCTTGCCTTGGCTGCGCAATGCAAGAAAGGTCTCGGCCAACTCGTCGGGATCCATCAAGGCGTCGGGCCGATGGATCAGCAGAAGGTCCAGGCGATCGGTGCGCAGCGCGCGCAGAGATTGTTCGACCGACGTGGTGACGTGCGCTCTGGAGCTGTCGTAGCTCTTGATCGCATGCCCGGGCCGCGCTGGCGACACCAGCTTGATGCCGCACTTCGTGACCAGCTGCAGTTGATTGCGCAGTCCGGGGGCCGCAGCGAGGGCCTCGCCGAACAGGCCCTCGACGGTATAGCCACCGTAGATGTCGGCATGGTCGAAGCTGGTGACCCCCATCGCCACGCACTGCTCGATCCAACGCAAGCGCGTGGGCACATCCCAGCCCCATGACGCCATGCGCCAGGTGCCGGCAACGACAGGGGACAGTGTCAACGCAAATCGCCGGCCAGGCTGGACAGCGTTTCCGCCTCGATCGCGACATGCGCCGGATAGTGCGTGTGGTCGCAACCGATCTTCACTGCGGCGCCGGCACGGATGGCCGCACGCTGCGTCGGGCTGAACTCGAAACGAACGAAGTGCACTGCGGACGTCTTCTCCTCGGTGCTACGGTCCAGGTCCTCGTCGGCGATGCCGTAGACGCGGGCCAGGCCTTCGACCTCCACGAACATCCGGTCCTCGACGCCGATCAGCCGCGCCAGTTCACGCTTGCGTTCATGCACGTCCGGATACTCGATCAGCAGCGTAGCCTTCCAGTTGCTGCCTTCTGGCAAGAGCGCCGCATAGGCGTCGATCTCGCTCTGGATGCCATCGTCGTCGAAGATCTTCTCGATGTGCAGCATTTCCTGGATCTGGCGGCGGATGGTCAGTTCGTCCTCGAACTGCAGCGTGATGTGTTCGCCCAGGGCCACGCTGCGCAGGCGCCGGTGGGCAATGGCCTCGGCTTGGCTGGTCTTGCGAATCCTGGCGTAGGCCTCCAAGGTCAGGAGGCTGGCACGGTCAATCGTCGTCATCTGTCTTACTCCAATCCGTAGGCCACTCGCATCAGTGTCAGCGGGTGTTTCAGGGCCGGCGCCGGCATTCCCGCCTCGGCCATGCCCTGGGCTATGTGGTGTCCCGCCATCGGGCAGTCGCTGCTGATGACGTCGGGTGTGTTGCCGGCCATGCCTTTGAACACGGGCCTGCCGATCTTCATCGCGACCGGGTGCGTGGCGGTCTTCACACCGTAGGTACCGGCATGACCCGAACAACGCTCGACCGTGTTGAGCGCAACCGTGACCTTGCTGCCCACGAGCTTGAACATCTCTTCGGTCTTCTTGCCGATCTTCTGCACCCGGCCGTGGCAGGGGATGTGGTAGCTGACATGGCCCAGCGCGGTCTTGAAGTCGACCTTGAGCAGGCCGTCCTTGTGGCGCGCAATGAAGTACTCGAAGGGGTCGAACATCGCCTCCTTGACCGCCTGCGTGTCGGCACAGTCGGGGAACATCAGCGGCAACTCCTGCTTGAACATCAGCGTGCAACTCGGCACGGCGCTGACTATGGCGTAACCCTCCTTGGCATAGCGCGTCAGCACCGGCATGTTGATCGCCTTCTGCCGCGCCACACCCTCCAGATCGCCAAGCTCGAGCTTGGGCATGCCGCAGCAGGATTCCTTGTCGACGATCACGTAGGGGATGTCGTTGTGATCGAGCAGCTTGATCAGGTCCAGGCCGATCCCGGGTTCGTTGTAGTTGACGTAGCAGGTCGAGAAAATCGCGACCTTGCCCGCGGTGCGGTCGCCGTTGTGGACCACCGTGGCGCGCCCCGGCGTGGCTGCGCTCCAGCGAAACCGCTTCGTGGCCAGCGCCGGCAGCCAGGCC
>JANOPR010000098.1:0-12745 GCA_031421955.1 Burkholderiales bacterium | reverse complement strand
GGTCTCAGATTGACGGCCGTCGCACGCCCGCGCCACGACCGCGCTCGCGCTCGCGACCCGCTTCGCAGTCGACGCAGCGCAGTGCCCAGGGTTCGAGCTTGAGCCGGTCGAACGGGATCGCCTCGCCGCAGTCGGCACATTGACCGAATGCGGCGTCATGGACACGCGCCAGCGCGGCGCTGACGACGCCGAGCTCCTCGATGTCTCTGTCGGCCTGAGCGAGTGCGACCTCACGGTCCGCGTCGCGCTGCGGCGCGTCGTCGCCGTCCTGCTGCAACAGCTCGCGCGCTTGTTCGCTGCGACTGGTGCCGCCCGCATGCAGCGCGACGCGGCGGTCAAGCTCGTGAAGGCGCATCTGCAGCAACTGCTGCAGCAGGGCGCGTTGACCTTGGCTCAGGACATGGAACATGGCAATTCTCAGACAGTCACTTCAGTGCCATCCTCGCGCGAGCCGCACAGCCCGGCGTTGACGGCGATCAAACCCGGGGCCCCTGGCCGGTAGCGCCGCCCGTTTGCGGGCCTGCCTAGAATGACCGGCCTTATCCTGCCGCCGTGTCCCCTCCTCCCTCCTCCTGCGACGTGCTCGTCATCGGTGCCGGTCCGGCGGGGTCGGCCTGCGCTCAGCAGTTGGCGCGTGCCGGCTTTTCGGTCGTGCTGGCCGACCAGTACGAGTTCCCACGCGACAAGGTCTGCGGCGACGGCCTGATCCCGGACGCCCACGACGCCTTCGGCCGCCTGGGCGTGACGCAGGCGGTGATGCGGGCCGCGCAACGCGCCACGCACGTGGCCTGCGTTGCGCCGCGCGGCGGGCGGGTCGACGTGCCGGGGCGGGTGGCCGTGCTGCCGCGTGCCGAGCTCGACGACATCCTGCGTCGCGCGGCGCTGGCAGCCGGCGCAATGTGGCTGGCGCCTGCGCGCTTTGAGGCCCCGCTGTTTGACGGCCAGCGCGTCTACGGCGCGCGCCTGAAATGTGGTGATGACGTCCATGAGATCCGCGCCCAATGGGTGGTGCTGGCGACTGGCGCGGTGCCGCAAGCGCTCATCGCCGCCGAGATGTGCGAGCGCCGCACGCCAAGCGGCATCGCGCTGCGCGGCTATGTGCGCAACCCGGCCATGGTCGACCGCATCACCGCGCTCGAAGTCGTCTGGCACAAGCAATTGGCCACCGGCTACGGCTGGATCTTTCCCTGCCCGAACGGCGTCTTCAACATCGGTGTCGGTCTGGCGCACAGCCATGCCCGCGGCGGCGACGGCCGCGAGGCCATGGCCGATGTCAACCTGCGTCAGCTGTTCAATCGCTTCTGCACCGTGTACCCGCCCGCGGCCGCGCTCCTGGCCAGCGGCGAGACGATGGGGCCGCTGAAAGGGGCCCCGCTGCGCTGCTCGCTTGAGGGCGCGCGCTTCTCGCGCCCCGGCCTGCTCGTGACCGGCGAGGCCGCGGGCGCCACGTACGCCTTCACTGGAGAAGGCATCGGCAAGGCCATGGAAACCGGCATCCTGGCCGCGGAGACCATTGCCGAAGGGCGTGACACCTTGCTGACCGACGCCCAGGTGCGCGCGCGTTACGAGGCCGCGCTGCTGGCGCTCAAACCGCGCTTCGCCCTGTATGAGCGCGCCAACGCGGTCAGCGCCCACCCGTGGCTGGTCGACCTGTTGGTCTGGCGAGCGCGCAAGAGCTCGCGCATCCTGCGCCGCATGAGCGCGGTGCTCGAAGAGAAGGGCAATCCAGGCAATCTGGTCTCCATGCGCGGATTGCTGCGGCTCTTCCTGCCGATCCCGTAGTGGCGCCGCGAGCCGACACCGCCCGCGGCTGGCCTGAGATGACGGCCCCAAGCTCGCTGCGCTCGCGCCCCCCGCGGGGAGCTCAGGCCGCTTGGGACGGCCCGGCGCTGGCCTGAGCCCAGGCTGCCAGACCATGTGCGAGCTGCTCGGCATGAATGCCAACACGCCCACCGACGTGATGTTCAGCTTCGCCGGCCTGGCTCGACGCGCCCAGGAGCACAAGGATGGCTTCGGCATCGCCTTCTTCGAAGGCCGCGGGCTGCGCTACTTTGTCGACCACCACAGTGCCACCGCCTCGCCGGTCGCGGAGCTGGTGCAGCAATATCCGATCAAGAGCGACAACGTCATCGCTCACATCCGCAAGGCCACCCAGGGCCGCGTGGCACTGGAGAACACGCACCCCTTCGTGCGCGAGCTGTGGGGCCGTTACTGGGTCTTCGCCCACAACGGCGATCTGAAGCAGTTCGCGCCGACCTTGCATGCCGCGTTCCGCCCGGTGGGTGACACCGATAGCGAGCGCGCCTTTTGCTGGCTGATGCAGGAACTGGCCAAGGCCCATGCCGACGTGCCCAGCGTGGCCGAGTTGAGCCATACGCTGGGCGAGTTGCTGCCCGCCATCGCCGCGCGCGGCAGCTTCAACATGCTGCTGTCCAACGGTCAGGCGCTGTGGGCTCACTGCAGTACACGGCTGACCTGGATTGAACGCGCGCATCCATTCTGTGCTGCGACGCTGGCCGACGAGGATCTGACGGTCGACTTCGCTGCCCAGACCGCGCCGACGGACCGGGTCGTCGTCGTTGCCACCGAGCCAATGACACGTAACGAGAGTTGGTCGGTGATGGTGCCCGGCGAACTACGCGTCTTCGCATCGGGCGCGGCCGTGCCCTAGCTGCCCCAGGACGCCCGGTCGGCACCTCACCCCCGAACTACGCGATGTCGGCCGCCGCCGCAGTCGTCACAATCCCGGCATGACCGACCTGCCCGTCCCGCGCTTTGACATCTTCTACCGCTACAGCGAGCTGACGCGCCTGCTGTTCGACTATGCCGACGCGGTACCGCACCTGGTCAGCGTGCGCTCGATCGGCAAGAGCCACGAGGGTCGCGACATCTGGGTCGCCGTGGTGACGCACAGCGCCACCGGCGACGACGCGGACAAACCGGCATTCTGGATCGACGGCAATATCCATGCCGCCGAACTGACCGCCAGCACCGCCTGCCTGTACTACCTGCACCAGCTGGTCAGCGGCCACGGCATCGATGTCGACATCACCCAGCTGCTCGACACGCGCTGCGTCTACATCTGCCCGCGCCTGAACCCGGACGGCGCTGAACTGGCTTTGGCCGACCGGCCACGCCACATCCGCTCGTCGACACGGCGCTACCCCTTCGAGGAAGTGCCGGTCGAGGGCCTGACCGTCGAAGACATCGATGGCGACGGCCGCATGCTGTCGATGCGCATCCCGGATCCGCACGGCGCCTACAAGAAGCACCCGACCGAGCCGAGGCTGCTGGTGGCGCGAGAGCCGGGCGAATTCGGTGGCCACTATTACCGGCTGATGCCTGAAGGCACCCTGACGCACTGGGACGGCCTGCTGCTCAAGGTCAACAAGGACGCCGAAGGGCTGGACCTGAACCGCAACTTCCCTGCCCAATGGCGGCAGGAGTTCGAACAGGTTGGCGCGGGGCCGTACCCGACCAGCGAGCCCGAGGTGCGGGCGATGGTGGACTTCATCACGACGCACCGCAACGTTGGTGCCGCGGTGAGCTTTCACACGCACAGCGGCGTCATCCTGCGGCCGATGGGCACGCAGAGCGACGATGACATGGTCCCCGAGGACCTGTGGCTGTACAAGCGCATGTCAGCCATCGGCGAGAAACTCACCGGCTACCCTGCAGTCAGCATCTTTCACGAATTCAAGTACCACCCCAAGGAGATCATCACCGGTACGCAGGACTGGCTCTACGAGCATCTGGGTGCGCTGTTCTGGACCGTCGAGCTGTGGTCGCCGAACAAGGAAGCCGGCATCGTCGACTACGACTGGATCCATTGGTACCGCGATCACCCGGTCGAAGACGACCTGAAGCTGCTGAAGTGGAGCGACGAGCAGTGCTCCGGCCAGGCCTTTGTCGACTGGAAGCCCTTCATGCACCCGCAGCTCGGCCTGGTCGAAATCGGCGGCTGGGACAAGATGAATTTCTGGCGCAACCCGCCGCCGGCGCTGCGCGAGCGCGAGGCCGCGCGTTGCCCGGCCTGGCTGACGCAGATCGGCTTGTCGCTGCCCAAGCTGGAGATGCTGCGCACCGAGGTGCGCGCCCTCGGCCCCGACACCTGGCGCATCCGCTTCGCGGTGGCCAACGGCGGCTGGCTACCGGCCTATGTCACGCAGCGCGCTTTGGAGCGCAAGGTCGTGCGCGGCGTGATGTTCGAGATTCACCTGCCCGAGTCGCCCGAGGTCTCGCTGGTCAACGGCAAGTACCGGCAGGAGGGCCCACAACTCGAGGGCCATGCGCCCAAGACCAGCCAGCAGGCGTTTCTGCCCAACCGAGAGGTCACTGCCGACCGCGCGCTAGCCGAGTGGGTGGTGCGTGCGCCCAAGGGCACGCGCGTCGGTCTGAGCGCGGTTGCCGACCGGGCCGGCGCAGTGCGCGGCGAGGTCACGCTCGACTGAAGGGAACCACCCCCGAAGCGGCTTCGCCGCTCCCCCTCAAAAGGGGGCGCCGCTGGCGGACCGGCAGAGCCGGATCCGCGGCGGTCGCTTGGAAAGACCTGGCTCATGCGTCGCAGGTCGCACCAAGCGCGGCGGCTTGAGCGCAGCTCAGGCGACTTCCCAGATGATCTTCTTGCGCCCGCCGACCCAGCTCTCGTAGCGCGCGCCGTAGACTTCTTCAACGTGGTTGCGCTTGATCTTGAAGGTCGGCGTGATGAAGCCGTTGTCCACCGTCCACGGCGTCGTCACCAGTACCAGGCAGTCGAGGTGCTCGTGCGGATCGAGTTGTTCGTTGATCGCCTCCAGGTGCGCCGCCAGCGAAGCTTCGAGCGCCTTGCGGCCCTCGGCATCGGCGGCCTGCCCGATGCCCTCGGCATTGAGCATGACGATGCCCAGCGGCTGGCCCAGGTTGGCCCCGGTAACGGCACAGGCCTCGACCGACGCGTGCATCACCAGGCGGTCTTCAATGGGTGCGGGCGCCACGTACTTGCCCTTGCTGGTCTTGAACAGGTCCTTGACGCGGCCGGTGATCTTCAAATTGCCCTCGGCGTCCAGGCTGCCCTTGTCGCCGGTGCGCAACCAGCCATCGGCCGTGTAGGCATCGCGGGTCAGGTCAGGCTCCTTGAAGTAGCCCATCATCAACCCGGGACTCTTCATCTGGATCTCGCCGCTGGCCGGATCGAGCCGGCTCTGCACGCCCTCGTAGGGCAGTCCGACGGTGCCGGGCCGTTGCTTGCCCGGCAGGGTGGCGTGCGAGACGCCGCAGTTCTCGGTCATGCCGTAGACCTCGATCAGGTCCAGGCCGAGCTTGTTGTACCAGCGCAGCAGGGCCGGCGGCATCGGCGCTGCGCCACCCGCGGCGAAGGTGCACTGATCCAGGCCGAGGGCCTTGAGGATCTTCTTGCGCACCAGCGCGCCGATGATCGGCAGCTTGAGCAGCAGGTCGAGCTTGGCCGGCGGCATCTTGTGGCTGATGCCCTGCTGGAACTTGACCCACAACCGCGGCACCGAAAAGAAGACGGTTGGCTTGGCGCGCTGCAAGTCAATTGTGAAGGTGTCGAGCGACTCGGCGAAGAAGACCTGCATGCCGGTGGCCAGCAGCCCATGCTCGACCAGCGTGCGTTCGGCAATGTGCGACAGCGGCAGGTACGACACCATGCGCCCGTTGCTGTCCAGAGGGATGCGCTTGAGACCCGATTGCACACTCCAGGCAAAGGCGCCGAAGCTGTGCATCACGCCCTTGGGCATGCCGGTGGTGCCTGAGGTGTACATGATCGTGCACATGTCTTCGTCGGGCCGCACCGGGTTGCCGGCCAGCGGCGCCGTCTTGGCGACGATGTCATCCCAGCTCGGGGCGCCCGGCATGGCGTTCTTTGGCGACAGCGGGTAGCTGATGCAGGGCAGGCCCGCCGGCACGCCGGCCTTCATGCCGTCCCAGCCGTCGATCTTGCCGACGAACAACAGCTTGGCCTCACTGTGCTCGAGGATCTGCCGGATGGTGCCCGCGGCCAGGGTCGGGTACAGCGGTACCGACACAAAGCCGGCCATCCAGATAGCCCAGTCCGTCATCAGCCAATGCGCGCAGTTCTTCGAGATCAATGCGATCTTGGCCCCCGGCGGCAGCCCCAGGCTTTGCAGGTGCGTGGCCATGCGTCGCGTCTCGTCCAGCGCCTGCTTCCAGGTCCAGGTGCGCACGGGGCCGCTGCCTTTGGCCGCGCCATCGTAGGGCTGGGTGAAGACCATCCGCGCGGGCGTGGTCTTTTCCCAGTGGTACAGGCGCTGCAGCGCCAGGGCTTCGGGGGCGACAGGGCTCATCGGGAACCTCGGTACTTGCGTGGACAGGGGTCTGAGCCTAACGGGCAACGGGCCTGCCGCACACCGGGCTTTCCCAGAGTTGGGTTGAGGGCCCGCCTCTAAGCCCCTAACTACGACGTTTCGCCCGCACCCTGCGCCGCCCGCGCGGATCCCCCCTATGCAAGCGCATCGCCGACCACGCTTTCGCCCGCCATATCGACCCCCACCGCCGCCGCAGAACGGCGCGGGGCGAAGCAAAAACTGAATCGCGCGCCACGCCCGGGTTCGCCGGTCGCCGCGATGCTGCCGCCATGGCGCTCGATGATGCGGCGCACGATCGACAGGCCCAGGCCGGTGCCCTGGAATTGCTCGCTGGCATGCAGGCGCACGAAGGGCTGGAACAGTGCGCCCGCGCGGTCCGCCGCAAAACCGGCGCCGTTGTCCTGGACGAAGAAACCGCCCGCCACATCGCCCTCGTCGCGGCCGAACTCGATGCGCGGGCGGAGCACGTCACGGGAGAACTTGGCTGCATTGCCGAGCAAGTTGACCAGCACCACGCGCGCCAGCGCCGCACTGCAATGGGCCATCAGGACGGGCTGAATGATCCATTCTTCGGGGGCCTGTCGCTCGATCCATGGCAACTCGGCGATCACGGCGCGTGCCAGCGCGCTCAGGTCGACGGGCTCGAGCACCAGCGTCGTCGACGCCGATCGCGCCAGCTCGAGCAAGGCCGTGACGGTGTGCGACATCTCGCGCGCGGCCTGCCCTTGCAAGCGCAGCCACTCACGCTCCTCCTCGCCCAGGCGCTCCCAGGCGCGGCTCTTGAGCAGGTCGGCCAGGCCGGCGACCTGGCCGATCGGTGTGCGCAACTCATGCGCCAGCTGGCGCGAGAAGGCCTCGAGATCGCGGTTGCTCTGCTCCAGCTCGGCGGTACGTTCGGCGACCAGGCCCTCGAGGACCTGGTTGCGGTTGAGCAGCACGCGCTCGGCGCGCTTGCGCAGCGTGATGTCCCGCCCCACGCCGTGGTAGCCGATGAACTCGTTGCGGGCATCGAAGCGCGCCTGGCCGCCGATGGCCACCCAGCGCAGTCCCCGTCCGACGCTTCGCACCGCGTACTCGAAGCCTCGGAAGGGCCTGCGCGCGTCCAGGTCGGCGCGGTGTGCGGCCCACTCGGCGTCGGTCGCGCCATCGGGATGCAGTGCCCAGCGGGTCTGGCCGATGGCCTGCGCGGCACGCGAGCCCAGCAGCTCCTGCGCCGCCGGGCCGAACTGCTCAATGCGGTGCTCGGCATCGGTCTGCCAATACCAGTCGAATGACAAGTCGACCATCAACGCGTGGCGCCGCTCGCTGTCGGTGAGTTTCAAGTAGGCCAGGCGCTGCTCGGTCACGTCGCGGCCGACACCCTCGTAACCGGCGAAGCCCCCTTGGTCGTCCTTGTAGGCGCGGCCATTGAGCGCCACCCAGACCGGCAGGCGCCCGGGCCGCCGCACCTCGAGCAGCAGGTCGCGCAGGGGCCTGCGCTCTGCCAGGTGGGCGTTGAGCGCAGCCCAACCGCCTTCGGGCGTCTCGAACACGGGCACGTCATCGAGGCGATGGCCAACCAGGTCGCTCGGCTGCACGCCCAGCTTGACCAGCGAGGCAAGGTCGCGAGACACCCAGGAGAAGCGCAACTCCACGTCGGTCTCCCAATGCCAGTCGGCCGACAGCCGCATGCGCGATTGCCAGCGTCGCTCGCGCTCGCCCAGCGCGCGCTCGACATCGCGCGCCACGCTGCCAAAGCGCGATGCCGCCGGCCACGACGTGGTCCAGGCTGACTGGGTTTCTGGGCCGGTCGTCGGCAGCCCGCTGTCGGCGCGCACCGCGCGCAGGGCGCCGCTGACATCGCCTTCGCGCAGGCGCTGAGAGAATTTGTCGAGTGCCCTCATGGACGCGCGCGACTCGCCGATCGCACGCCGCATCAGCATCGTCGTCGCCACGCCCAGGGCCACTGCAGCGCTGGCCGCCAGCCAGTGGATGAACGGCGCACCGCCAGGCCACCACAGCGGCGCCGTCGACACCAGCACCAGCAGGCTCACCAGCGCGAACGATGCGCTTGCCAAGCGCCTGGCCCGCGCCGCCCGTTGCCGCTCACGGGCGGCGCCGGCTGCCCTTTCGTCGTCTTGGGTGGTTGCTGCTCCGCTGTCCGGCATCCGGTCGAGTCTATCGGCGCGCAACCATCGATGTACCTGTCAATGTTTACGGGGGGGCGATCAGAGGGCCGGCCGTTCTCGGTCGCACAGCCAATGCGCGGCGCGTTCGGCGATCATCAAAGTGGGCGCGTTGGTGTTGCCGCTGGTGATGCTGGGCATCGCGCTGGCATCGGCGACGATCAGGTTCGCGACGCCACGCACGGCCAGTCGGCTGTCGAGCACGGCCATCGGGTCGCTGACAGGGCCCATCCGGCAGGTGCCCACCGGATGAAAGATCGTCGTGCCGATGTCGCCGGCAAGCCTGGCCAACTCCTCGTCCGTCTCATGCTGCGCGCCGGGCTTGATTTCGACCGGCGCAAACCGTGCCAGCGCCTGCTGCGCGACGATGCGCCGCGTCAGGCGCAGCGACTGCGCGGCCACGCGCCGATCACCTTCGGTTGCCAGGTAGCGGGGCTCGATCCGGGGCGCGTCCTGTGCCTGCGGCGAGCGAATGCGCACCGTGCCGCGGCTCTCGGGGTTCAGGTTGCACACGCTGGCAGTGAAGGCCGGGAAAGGGTGCAGGGGCTGCCCGAACGCGTCGAGCGACAACGGCTGCACGTGATACTCGAGATCGGGCCAACGTCGCTCGGGAGAGGAGCGCGTGAATGCACCCAGCTGCGAGGGTGCCATGCTCATCGGGCCGCGACGCGTCAACAGGTACTGCAGGCCGATGCGGGCCTTGCCGATCCAGGAATTTGCCATCGTGTTCAGGGTGGTCGCGCCACTGACACCGAAGACGGCGCGGATCTGCAGGTGGTCCTGCAGGTTCTCGCCGACGCCCGGCAGGTCATGGACGACCCCCACCCCATGCTGCGCCAGCAAGGCCCCCGGGCCGATGCCCGACAGTTGCAGCAATTGCGGCGAACCGACGGCGCCCGCGGCCAGCACGACGGCGCGCGCCGCGAGCAGCGTTTGTGCGCCCCCGTCGGTGCTGCGGCATTCGACGCCCGCGGCGACCAGCGCCCCATCGGCACGGCGCTCGGTGCGCACGCGCTGGACCATCGCGCCGGTGTGTACTGTCAGGTTGGCCCGGCCCTGGACAGGGCGCAGGAAAGCCTGGCTGGCGTTCCAGCGCAGTCCGCGCCTCTGGTTGACCTCGAAGTAACCGACGCCCTCGTTGTCGCCGCGATTGAAGTCGTCGCAGGCCGGGATGCCGGCCTGCTGGGCCGCCAGCGCGAAGGCGTCGAGGAGCTCCCACGACAGTCGCTGGCGTTCCACGCGCCACTCGCCGTTCGCACCATGGTGCCCATCGGCGCCGCGCCAATGCGCCTCATGCCGCCTGAAGTACGGCAGGCACGCCTCCCAGCGCCACTCGGCATCGTCGAGCGCCAGGGCCCAGCCGTCGTAGTCCCGCGCCTGCCCGCGCATGTAGATCATGCCGTTGATGCTCGAGGACCCGCCCAGCACCTTGCCGCGCGGATAGCGCAGCACGCGGCCGTTCAGGCCGGGGTCGGGCTCGGTCTGGTACAGCCAGTCGGTGCGCGGATTGCCGATGCAGTAGAGGTAGCCGACCGGAATGTGGATCCAGGCATAGTTGTCGCGACCGCCGGCTTCGAGCAGCAGCACGCGCACCCGCGGGTCGGCACTGAGCCGATTGGCCAGCAGGCAACCCGCCGTCCCGGCACCAACGACGATGTAGTCCCAGGTCGGCAGACTCACTTTCAGTTGCTCCCGTGCGCGTCCCGCGCCCCGCGACGCATGCTGCAGTGGCTACCAAGCACAGCCCGCGGAGCCGGCTCTGCCGGTCCGCCA
Source organism: Burkholderiales bacterium (assembly GCA_031421955.1). Classification (GTDB taxonomy): domain Bacteria; phylum Pseudomonadota; class Gammaproteobacteria; order Burkholderiales; family Burkholderiaceae_C; genus CADEEN01. The sequence continues at coordinate 2,481 of JANOPR010000098.1, read as the reverse complement.
GCGTGCCTTGCAGGCCGCGCTGCGCCTTGCGGCCCGGCTCCTCGCCAGGCTCGAAAGGTCCACTGGACCTTTCGAGTCCGGGCTCGGCCCGCTTGAGGGCGAGTGCCGAAGGCGCTTCGGGGGTGGTTCACTTCAATGTCGAGCCCAGCACCGGAAACAGCTTGATCAGCCCGTCGGCGAGCAACTCGACCGCCATCGCCGCCAGGATCAAGCCCATCAGCCGGGTCATGACATTGATGCCGGTGCGACCGAGCAACTTGGCGATGCGGCCCGCGGCCGAAAAGGCGCCGTACGTGACGAGTCCGATGACCACGCCGTAGCCGACCAGCACCGCGTGCTCCCACAGATGCCTCGTCTTCTCGGCATAGATGACGATCGTCGAGATCGTCGCCGGGCCGGTCAGTAGCGGGATCGCCAGCGGCACGACGGCGATGCTGGCCCCGGCGTCCGCCTTCTGGTTGCCTTCGTCGACATCGCTCGGCGTGGCCTCGGCCGGCTGTGCGTTGAGCATCTGCAGCGCGCTGATCAGCAGCAACGTGCCGCCGCCGACCTGGAACGAAGCCAGGCTGATGCCGAAGAACTCGATGATCTTCAGCCCGGCGACGGCGCTCACCGCGATCACCACGAAGACACTGAAGCTGGCCACCAGGATCGTGCGCCGGCGCTGCTCACGGCCGAAGCTCTGCGTGAAGGCGATGAAGAACGGGATGACGCCGATCGGATTGACAATCGCCAGCAGGGCGATCAGAGGTTTGAAGAGGTCCATTTCACCTTTGGCGCGGGCATGCCCAGGCCGCGGGTCGCGGCAGGCGGGGGCGGCGCGCACAGCGACACAAGATACTCATGCCTTGATGCTAGCCCACGGGGCCCGCAGCCGACCGCTTCGACCACGCTCGAGCCTCGGGTCAACCCGCATGGCCAGGCCGTGATACCGGGACAGAAAACAACAGTTTTTCTTGTGGGGATGCGGGTTTGCGGCCAGTTCTTTGATAATTCGCCCTCTGTGTCTGGATGCGGCACCTTCGCTTGAATGGGTCACGACGGGTTGAAGCTCCACATGGTTTATTGCGATTGAAAGGGGCTCCCCGATGGGAAACAAGCTTTATGTGGGCAACCTGGCCTACAGCGTTCGTGATGAGTCGTTGCAAACGGCATTCGGCCAATTCGGCACGGTCACTTCGGCCAAGGTCATGATGGATCGGGAAACCGGCCGCTCGAAGGGCTTCGGCTTCGTCGAGATGGGTTCGGACGCCGAGGCGCAAGCCGCCATCAATGGCATGAACGGTCAGGCCCTCGACGGCCGTCCGCTGGTCGTCAACGAGGCCCGCCCGCGCGAAGAGCGTCCGGGTGGCTTCGGCGGCGGCGGCGGTGGTGGTCGCAGCGGTGGTGGCGGTGGCTACGGCGGCGGTGGCGGCAGCGGCGGTGGTGGCGGCTACGGCGGCGGCGGTGGTGGCCGCAGCGGTGGTGGCGGCGGCTATGGCGGCGGCGGCAGCGGCAGCGGCGGCCGCAGCGGTGGTGGCGGCGGCTACGGTGGCGGCGGCGGTGGCCGCGGCGGCTACTGAAACCCGACTGTGCACACGACAAAGGGCGCCGGTGGCAACACCGGAGCCCTTTTTCTTTGGTCCTCGAATTTCAGAGCGCAAAGGCGGCCTTGACAAAGAGTTCGTCGCGCCGCTCGCCACCAGGCTCGCTGTGGTGGGTGCTGGCGCCGACCGCGATGTTGCGGCCGATGCCGACGCGGTGCTGAAAGACGAGCGATACCGTGCGACTGTCGAAGCGCTCGGCCGCGAGTGCCGCCGCGGCATCGGCCTCGCGCCGGTAGCGAACAGCCTGCCACACCGCGCGCAGTGAATCGCGTGCGCTGAAGTGCACCACGCCAAGCCATTGCGCGCTGCTGTCCGTCAAGGCGCGGCGGCCGCCATGCTCGATTACGCTTTGCTGGAGCTGCTGCTCCGATTCGACGCCAAAGCCCGCGATCACACCGCGCAGCTTGGCGTCGAGCAGCCAATCGGTGCCACGGCCGACGCGGTCGGCCTGCACATCGACGCGCTGGCCCGCGCTCAGCTTGAGCATGGCGCGCGTGAACCAGGGCGCCGGGTTGACGCCGATCTCGGTCGCGACCCGGTTCGCCGCCAGCAGGCGGCCGCCGGGCCGGGTGCGGTCGGCGTCGATTTCGAGCTGCAGATAGCCATCGGAATTCAGCGGCCCAGCGAACCAGAGGCCAGGGTGCCAGCGCCGCGACACGGTCTGGCCGCCGTCGATGCCGTTCTGCGCATCGGCCAAAGTGCCGACATATTGCTGCCAGGAATAGGTCTCGAATTCGTGGGCTGTGAAGCCGACCGGCAAGGCCACCTCACCCCAGCGGCGAATCAACTCGCCCTCGACACGCCGGATGCCGGCCTGGCCCAGAAAGCCGTTGTCGTTGCGAAAGCGGGGGCTGACTTCATTGAGGCTGAGGTTGGCGATCCAATCGTTGTTGCG
>JANOPR010000097.1:0-3241 GCA_031421955.1 Burkholderiales bacterium | reverse complement strand
GCAGCTTGATGTCGATCGACAGCGAAACCTTGTTGCCGGGCGTCGAGGGGTGATTGTCGAGGCGGCGCACCGCGCGCCCGCTGGCGCTGGTCTCGACTTACTCGAAGCCGGTGCTGCCTTGCAGGTCTCGTTCGTAGCTCTGCTCGACACCGAGTTTGCCGATGTACTCCGTGCCGCGGTAGTTGCCCTGCACCTCTTCGTCCCAGTCCTCCATCTCCTTCTTTTCGGCCTGGTTGATGCGTCCGATGTAGCCCAGCAGGTGGCTGCCCACCTCGCCCAAGGGGTAATGGCGGAACAGCCGCGCGCGCACATCGACGCCGGCAAAGCGGAAGCGCTGGGCCACAAAGCGGGCGACTTCCTCGTCGCTCAGCTTGGTGCGAATTGGCAGTGAATCGAAGTTCTTGCCTTCTTCCTGCAGTCGCTTGAAGCGGCGGCGGTCGCGCGGCGTGATCTCGACCAGCTCGGCCAGGGCGTCGATCGTCGCGTCGAGCGGGGCCGCCAGTCTGGACGGCGTGATCTCCAGGGTGTAGGCAGAGTAATTGGTCGCCAGAACGACGCCGTTGCGGTCGACGATCAGGCCGCGGTTGGGGACCACCGGCAGCACGGCGATGCGGTTGGCTTCGGCCTGGGTGGCCAGGTCGTCGTGCCTGAACACCTGCAGGTAGATCATGCGGGCCGCCAGCAGCCCGAAGCAAACCAGGACAAACAACGCCGCGGCCAACAGCCGTGTGCGGAACCGGTCCAGTTCATGCTCGATGTTCTTCAGTTCGATCATGGCCGCTGCGCTACAGGGGGCGGTTGGCGTCGGGATCTGGCGCCCGCCGCTGCGGCGCCAGCAGCAGCAGCGTGATCACGGGCCACAACAGGGCTTCGATCACAGGGGCAATGAGCAGGTTCCAGCCGGGAAACAGGTCGCCTGCGGCCAGCCGCACCAGCAGCGAGACGGCATGCATCGCCAGGAACAGCGGCAACACCTGAAGCGCCTGTTCGGGCAGCGAGAACCAGGACAGCCGGCGCGACAGCATCACGGCGAAGAAGGCCAGCAAGGTATAGGCCAGGCCATGCTGCCCGAGCAGCGCGCCCTGGTGTACGTCCATCAACAGGCCGAACATGAACGACAGCCCGATGCCGATGCGCCGCGGCTGGTGCACGGCCCAGAACGCCAGCGTCAACGCCAGCAGATCCGGCATGCCCGGATGGCGGCCCAGCGGCAGCAGGTTGAACGCCAACGCCGCCAGCAGCGACGCCGCGATGAACAGCGGATTGGCCGGCAGCAGCAGCTGGTCAGCGCCGCGCGGCATGATCATGGCGCGGCTCCTTGCGCCTTGCGCTTCTTGCCGGCAGGCCGGACCTCGGCCTCGGCCACGGGGCGGGGCGGCAGCTGGACTCCGAGCGGTTCGAGCACGAGCACATGGCGCACGCCATCGGCCACGGCCGTCGGTGCCAGCAACACGCGCGCGAAGCCGCCTTCGGCCTGGCGCTCGACTTGCCGCACTTTGGCGACCGCGAGTCCAGCCGGGTAGACACCATCCACGCCCGAGGTCTGCAACAGGTCGTCGACTTTCACGTCGGCGTTGGCGGCAACGAAGCGCAGCTCCATCGCGGTGCCCTTGGCCAGGCCGCCGAAGGCCGCACCCCGTTGCTGGCTGCGCGCATTGATGACGGGGATTGCAGAGTCCTTGTCGGTCAGCAATGTCACTTCGGCCGACAGTGGGTACAGGCGCGTCACCTGCCCGAGCACGCCGGACTCGTTGACCACGGGCGCGCCGAGCGCCAGGCCATGCGTTGCGCCACGGTTGATGAAGAGCTTGCGCGAGTAGGGGTCGGCCGCCTCGTACTGCACCTCGGCGGCCTGCGTGCGCACCGCCAGCGCCGGCGCCAGGTCGAGCAGCGCGCGCAGGTGGGTGTTTTCCGCGGCCAGGCGCTCGGCCTGGGTGACTCGCTCGGCCTGCAGGGCGAGTTGCTTGCGCGCGGCATCGTCACGCTCCAGGGCCTGGCTGAGGCCGCGCAGGTACTCACTGCCGCCGCTGAGCAGCTCGACGGGCACCAGCAGGCCGCGCTGGACAGGCGCCAGCGCTGTGGCCAGCGCCACGCGCAGCGTCGACACGATCGGCAGCCGCGTGTCTGCGACCATCAGGAACAGCGCCAGCGCTGAACAGAAGACGAGTTTGGTGAGTGCCGAGTAGCCCTGACGGAAGAACGGCGGCGGGGTTCGATCGAGGGTGCCGAGCGGCATGGGGCTACTGCGCTGGCTTGATCCGGGCCAAGTCGGGATGCGTCGCCGCGAGGCGGGCTTGCCCGCGCTTCGCGCTCACGCTCACTCCGAGGTGAAGATGCTGCCCAGCCGCTCCATGCGCTCCAGGGCCATGCCGCAACCGCGCACCACGCAGGTCAGGGGGTCCTCGGCGACGAGCACGGGCAGCCCGGTCTCCTCGGCCAGCAGGCGGTCGAGGTCGCGCAGCAGAGCGCCGCCCCCGGTCAGCATCATGCCGCGCTCGGCGATGTCGGCGCCGAGTTCGGGCGGGGTCTGCTCGAGCGCGTTCTTCACGCTTGAGACGATCTGGTTCAGCGGGTCGGTCAAGGCTTCGAGGATTTCATTCGACGAGATCGTGAAGCTGCGCGGGACGCCTTCGCTGAGGTTGCGGCCCTTGACTTCCATCTCCTTGACCTCGGAGCCGGGGAAGGCGCTGCCGATCTTCTTCTTGATCGTCTCGGCCGTGGGTTCGCCGATCAGCATGCCGTAGTTGCGGCGGATGTAGTTGATGATGGCTTCATCGAACTTGTCGCCACCGACGCGCACGCTGCCCTTGTAGACCATGCCGCCCAGGGAAATGACGCCGACCTCGGTGGTGCCGCCGCCGACGTCGACGACCATCGAGCCCGAGGCTTCGCTGACGGGCAGGCCCGCGCCGATCGCCGCGGCCATCGGCTCTTCGATCAGGTAGACCTCGCTCGCGCCGGCCCCCCGCGCCGACTCGCGGATCGCGCGCCGCTCGACCTGGGTCGAGCCGCAGGGCACGCAGATGATGATCCGCGGGCTCGGCCGCATCATCGAGCGCGGGTGGACCATGCGGATGAACTGCTTGAGCATCTGCTCGGTGACGGTGAAGTCGGCGATCACGCCGTCCTTCATCGGGCGGATCGCCTCGATGTTGCCCGGCACCTTGCCGAGCATGGCCTTGGCCTCGGCACCGACCGCCTGGATGGTCTTCTTGCCGTTGGGGCCGCCTTCGTGGCGGAT
>JANOPR010000096.1:0-9649 GCA_031421955.1 Burkholderiales bacterium | reverse complement strand
AAACCGTCGCTCAGCGCGTAGCGCTGGCTGGCGCGCAAGTTGAGCAAGGCGTAGCGCGGCGCGGCCTCGGTGTTCGTGTCGTTGGCGGTCAGCGCCGAAGCGGCACGGACTTCGACGCCGGCCTCGGTGGCCGCCGCGGGCTGCCATACCAGTTCCACGAAGGCATTGCCGCGCTGGGTGCCGACGATGCGATTGCCCGCCGGTATCGGCACGGTCGGCGCACTGCACGGAATGCCGGCGCAGGCCAGGAAGCCATCACGGTAGGTCGCGTCGAGCAAGGTCAGGCTGAGCTGCGTTCGCCAGGCCGGCGCGAAGCGCCAGGCCAGCGACAGTTCGGCGCCACTGCGCTCGGTGCGACCGACATTCTGGAACGCCGAGCGGCCGCCGGCGTTGGTGGCCACGCCAATCTCGTCATCGACCTCGATGCGGAACAGCGCGGCGTCGAGCGACACGCTGGCAATGCGCCACTTGGCACCAAGCTCGAACTGGCGACTGCGTTGCGGCCGCAGCGCGGTGTTGAAGCCGCCGCTGCCGTCGGCGCGGTAGGCCAGCTCGCCCAGCGTCGGCGACTCGAAGCCTCGCGCCACGCTGGCGTGCAGGTTCAGGCCGGGCAGCGCGGTCCAGCGCAGGCCGAGCACCGGGTTGGTGTAGCGCAGGTCGCGCTGCCCCGAGTCGTCGCCGTTGCCCAGGTAGCGGTCTTCGGCCGACAGCCGCACCTTGCCACTGCGCACGCCACCGCTGGCCACCACTGACGCGCCGAGTCGCGCCTCGAGTTGCGCGTAGACATCGATCGAGCGGGCCCGGTTGATCTCGTCGCGCCGCAGCGCGCCGATCACGCCGTAGCTCGGCGATGCGACCGTACCGCTGTAGTTGAGGTAGCCACGCCGCTCATCGCGCTGGCGCTCGAGCGCCGCGCCGGTGACCAGGTCGATGCCATCCCAACGCCAGGCCAGGCGCGCGTCGACGCCGTCGTAGCTGCGGTCGAAGTCGATCACACCGCCACCGTGGCGCGCATTGCTTTGCGTGGCCGCGGCAATCGCCAGCCACTGCACCACCGAGCGCTGGCCGCTGTAGGCCGTCAGCGTGCTTTCGCGCAGTGGCCCGGCGGCGGCGAAGCGGTGCCGCCACGCCGCGCCGGCTTGCAGTTGGCGGGCGGTCTTGCGAGTGTCAAACTGACCCGCCTGCGTCGTCGTCTGGTACGGGTCGACGTCGAACTGATCGCGTGTCAGGCCGAGCGGATCGTCAGCGGGCTGGTCGAGCGCCCCCACCAGCAGCAGCACACGGTTGGCGTCGCTCTCGAAACCCAAGCGCAGGTTGCCGCTCTTCTTCTGCGCCGTGCTGTGCGGCCGGAAGCCTTCCCACTCCAGTGCCGCGGCCGACGCGCGCAAGTCGAACCCTGCGCCCAGCGGCGCGGCCACGCTGGCGCGTACCTGCCGCAGACCAAAGCTGCCGACGTCGATGCCGCCCTCGGCGCGGCCCTCGCGCGCCGCCGCACTGACCAGGGCGATGACTCCACCCGAGCTGTTGCCGTAAAGCACCGAAAACGGCCCGCGCAAGACCTCCACGCGTTGCGCCCCGGCCAGGTCGAAGTGGCTGACCTGGCCTTGGCCATCGGGCATCGTCGCCGGGATGCCGTCGGTGTACAGGCGCAGGCCGCGCACGCCAAAGCCGGCGCGGGCACCGAAACCACGCGCACTGATCTGCAGGTCCTGCGCGTAGTTGTTGCGATTGGCAACCACCAGACCGGGCACGCGTGCCATCGCCTCCGACAGGTTGACCAGCGGCCCGCTGTTGCGCAGCGTGGCGGCGTCGATCACGGTGATGGCGTAGGGGGCGTCGACCGCAGTGCGCTCAGCCATCGAGCCCGTGATCACGACCTGCTCGACGGTTGCCGCCATCGGCTGCGCCAGCGCCGCGCGCGCGAGCAACAGGCACCAGGCAAGGCAGCCCGCAGCCTGCAGCGCGGTGCGACGGAGGCAGGGCATCAACATTGCAGCGTGACCGACGATGGCGTTGCCTGCATTAGCGCCCAGCGCCGAATCGGCGCGAAGCAGCACTTACCCGCAGTGCGCCTGGCGTGCACCGCGGATCGCCGGCGTGGCAGTCCGATCCTTGGCCTGAGACAATCGCTGCGTGAGTCCAACCGATGCCCCCGGCCGCCTGTCGCACCTGCTCAACGCCGACCTGCACTGCCACTCCTGCGTGTCCGATGGCACGCTCGAACCTGAAGCACTGGCTGCACGGGCCAAGGCCGGAGGCGTCGAATTGTGGGCGCTGACCGACCATGACGAACTCGCCGGCCAGGCCCGCGCCCGCGACGCGACCCTCGCCCAAGGCCTTGCCTGGCTCAGCGGCACCGAGATCTCGGTCAGCTTTGCCGACACCACGGTGCATATCGTCGGCCTGGGATTCGACCCCGACGACGTGGCGCTGCGCGAAGGCCTGGCGCGCACCCGCGGCGGGCGCCTGGCACGTGCCCACGAGATGGCCGCCGGCCTGGCGCAGGTCGGCATCCACGGCGCCTTCGAGGGCGCCCTGCCGTATGTCGGCAACCCGGAGCTGATTTCGCGCATGCACTTCGCACGCTTTCTGGTCGAGCGCGGCATCTGCGCCGACCCCGCCGCGGTCTTTCGCCGCTTTCTTACCGAAGGCAAGCCCGGCTATGTGCCGCACCGCTGGGCCGCGCTGGGCGACGCAGTGCGCTGGATCATCCAGGCCGGCGGCATCGCCGTGATCGCGCACCCGGCGCGCTACAAGTTCACGCCGACCGAGGAGTACGCGCTGTTCAGCGAGTTCAAGGCCCATGGCGGGCGCGGCGTCGAGGTCGTGACCGGCAGCCACAGCGCGGCCGAAGCGCTGCGCTACGCCGACATGGCCATCGAGTTCGAACTGCTTGCTTCGCGCGGCAGCGACTTCCACTCGCCCGGCGAAAGCCGGGCCGACCTGGGCACCCTGCCGGCCCTGCCAGGGCAACTGACCCCCGTCTGGCAGGCCCTGGCCGACCGCGTGGTGTGGCCGGCGTGAACGCCAGCGCCGAGTCGCACCCGGTCGCAGGTATCGCGCTGATCGTCGGCGCGGCGGCGTGTTTTGCCAGTCTCGACACCGCCGTGCGCTACCTCGGCGCGTCGATCGGTATCGCCATGTTGCTCGGGCTGCGCTACGCCATCCATACCGCGGCCATGAGCGTCTGGATCGCGCTGTCCTCGGACAAGACCTTTCGCACTGCCCACCCGCGCTTCCAGTTCATGCGCGGCGCGCTGCTGCTGTTCTCCTCGGCGCTGGTCTTCACCACGCTGCGCCATATGCCCGTGGCCGAGATGACGGCCATCGTGATGCTCACGCCGTTGCTGGTCACGCTGCTGGCCCGCGTCTGGCTGCACGAGCGCGTCTCGGCCCTGCGCTGGGCGCTGGTCGCGGGCGGCTTCGCGGGCGCACTGATCGTGATCCGCCCGGGCAGCGGCCTGTTCGGCTGGGTCGTGCTGCTGCCGCTGGCCGCGGCCATTTCCAACGCGGTGTTCCAGTTGTTGACCGCCCGGCTCGCACCGCACGCCAACCCCTACACCACCAACTTCTACACCGGGCTGACCGGCATGGTGCTGGTCCTGCCGCTGCTGCTGGCGGGCTGGCAGGAGGTCGGCACCACGCTGGCCGCGGCGCCCGCGTTGCACCTGATGCTGTTGCTGGCGGTCGGCGCCCTGGGCACCGGCGGGCACATGCTGCTGGTGCTGGCGCTGGGCAAGGCGCCGACGGCCACGTTGATGCCGTTTCTTTACACGCAGATCGGCGCGGCTGCGCTGGCCGGCTGGCTGGCGCTGGGCGACGTACCGGACGCCTGGGCCTGGGTCGGCATGGCCGTGATTGCGCTGTGCGGCGCGGCCAGCGCCTGGCTCAACGTGCGCGATGCGGCGGCGCAGCAACGCCCCGTGTCGGCGGTGGCCGCGGACACGGTCGCCGATTGAAGTGAACCACCCCCGTAGCGCCTTCGGCGCTCCCCCTCAAGGGGGCGCCGCTGGCGGACCGGCAAAGCCGGATCCGCGGCGGCCGCATGGCTGCATCAGTTCGTGCGTCGAGAGTGCCGCATTCGGCGGCATGGGGAACTGACTTGTCGCAATACTTCGAAGTCCACCCCGACAACCCGCAGCCGCGGCTGTTGAAGCAGGCCGCGCAAATCTTGCACGGCGGCGGCATCGCCGCGATCCCCACCGACTCGAGCTCTGCCTTGGTCTGCCACCTCGACGACAAGGCCGCGGCCGACAGCCTGCGCCGCATTCGTGCGGTCGACGACAAGCACCACCTCACGTTGCTGTGCCGCGACCTGTCGGAAGTGGCTAGCTACGCGCGTGTCGACAACCGCCAGTACCGCCTGCTCAAGCTCGGCACCCCGGGGCCCTTCACCTTCATCCTCGAGGCCACCAAGGAGGTGCCGCGGCGCCTCAGCCACCCCTCGCGGCGCACCATCGGCCTGCGCGTGCCCGACCACCGCGTGACGCAGGAGTTGCTGGCCATACTGGGCCAGCCGCTGCTGGCCACCACATTGATCGCGCCGGGCGAAACCGAACCGATGAACGACCCGCACAAGATTCGCGCGCGGCTGCAAAAGTCGCTGCAGGCCGTCGTCGATGCCGGTGCCTGCCCGATGCAGCCCACCACCGTGATCGACCTCAGCGGCGCCGAGCCGGTGCTGCTGCGCCAGGGGCGCGGCGATGCGGCGCGGCTGGGCGTGCGGCCAGCGCCCTGAATTTGCCTGCCCCCAAGACGCCTGCGGCGTCGGCCCCCCAAGGGGGCGTCGCCCGCTTGGGGCGGCCCGGCGCGGGCTAGCCGCGGCCCCCGAGCACAGCCAACAGCTTTGCCACGTCAAAGCCGAGCTGGACTTGCCCGCGCACCAGCAGCGTCGGAGTGCCCCGCGCGCCGGTGGCGTCGTAGAGCGCCTGGCACGTCGCTTCGCGCTCGATGAAGCATTCGTCGAAGGGCACACGGTGCTCGACCATCCAGCGCCGCGCTGCGCCGCAGAAGACGCAGGTCTGTGACGAGAGCATGCGGATGTCGCCCGGTCGCGCAAGCGCCGCCAGCTTCTGGCCCTGGCGCTGTTCATCGACCGTGCCCCACCACTGCATGCCCGCGCCCGCCGCCAGGACGAGCCCCAGCAGGGCGGCGAGGGCGCGAGGTCGGGTGCGCATGGGGTGGTGTCAGGCGGCCGCCGTCACCACGATTTCGATCTTCCACTCGGGCTTGGCCAGCGGCGCCTGCACGGTCGCGCGTGGCGGCGTGTGCCCGGGCGCCACCCAGGCCTCCCAGACCGTGTTCATCGCCGCGAAGTCGTCCAGGTCGGCCAGGAAGACCTGCGCCCGCAGGATCCGGCCCTTGTCGCTGCCCGCGCGCGCCAGCAGCGCGTCGATCGCGGCCAGCACCTGGCGCGTCTGGCCGGCGATGTCCTGCGAGCCGTCTTCGGCAATCTGGCCGGCGAGGTAGGCCACGCCGTTGTGCACGGCCATCTCCGACATGCGCGGGCCGACATCGAAGCGCTGGATCTTGCTCATCTGGGGTGTCCCTTGGGTTTGTGCGACGCTGCGGCTGCAGGCGCCTTCTGGCCGAGCCGCGATTCGGTGCCGGCAATCAATTTGCGGATGTTGGCCTCATGGCGCCAGACCAGCAGGAGGCTGATCACGATGATGGCCACCGCGATGCCGTCGGCATTCCAGATCAGCAGCTGGTAGAACGGCGCAAAGAAGGCCGCCGCCAGCGAGGCCAGCGAAGAGTAGCGCGAGAACGCGGCGACGATGGCCCAGGTGAGTACCGTGGCCATGCCCAGCAAGGGATTGAAGGCCATCAGCACGCCGGCCGCAGTGGCCACGCCCTTGCCGCCCTTGAAGCCGAAGAACAGCGGCCACAGGTGGCCCAGGAAAGCGGCCAGGCCGACCGCCGCCACGGTGCCCGTGCCCCAGCCCAAACGCGGCGCGAGCAGCAAGGCGGCGAACACCGGCAGGTAGCCTTTCAATGCGTCCAGCACCAGCGTCAGCACCGCCGCACTGCGCTTGCCGGTGCGCAGCACATTGGTGGCGCCCGGATTGCCCGAACCGTAGCTGCGCGGGTCGGCCAGCCCCATCACGCGGCTGACGATGACGGCAAAGGACAGCGAGCCCACGAGGTACGCCACCAGCACCGCCGCCACGCTCCACAACCATGTCATTCGCTGCCCCTCTTCGATGCGCTGAAAAGCCGCACTTTACGCGCGGGCTTTGGCCTCACTGCGCCGGGTCGCGCACCTCCCAGCGGATCTTGTCGATGGCCGCCAGCAACTCGGGCGACAGCGTCGTGCCCCAGGCATCGATGCACTCGTTGAGCTGCGCCAGGCTGGTCACGCCGATGATCGTGCTGGCCACGCGCCAGTTGGTGTAGCAAAAGGCCAGCGCCATGCGCGTGGGCGTCAGGCCATGCTCACGCGCCAGGGTGTTGTAGCGCCGCGCCGCGGCCAGCGAATCCGGGCGGCCCCAGCGCTGCTGCTTCATGCGCTCGAACAGCGCCATGCGCCCACGGCTGCTCGGGTCGTTGATGCCGCGCTCGTCGTACTTGCCGCTCAGCAAGCCGAAACCGAGCGGCGAGTAGGCCAGCAGGCCCACGCCCGTGTGGTGCAGGGCTTCGTCCAGGCCGTTGTCGACCACGCGGTTGATCAGGCAGTACGGGTTCTGCACCGTGGCGATGCGCGGCAGGCCGTGCTGCTCGGCGGCGCGAACGAACTCGGCCACGCCCCAGGGCGTCTCGTTGGACAGACCGATCGCGCGCACCTTGCCCGCCGTGATGAGCTTGGCGAGGGCTTCGAGCTGGTCGTGGATAGAGGTGAATTCGGCGTCCTTGGTCGGGTCGAAGTAGACCCCGCCGAAGGACGGCGCGTTGCGGTTGGGCCAGTGGATCTGGTACAGGTCGATCACATCGGTCTGCAGCCGGCGCAGGCTGTCCTCGCAAGCCTGGGCGATGTGCTCGGGCTTCAAGTCCGGCGCACCGCCGCGCACCCAGTCCATGCCGCGCGCCGGACCGGCCACCTTGGTCGCCAGCACCACCTTGTCGCGCGCACCCGGCCGCTGGGCGAACCAGCGGCCGATGATCGTCTCGGTGGCGCCGAAGGTCTCGGCCCGCGGCGGCACCGAATACATCTCGGCCGTGTCGATGAAATTGACGCCGCGCTCGAGCGCACGGTCGAGGATGGCGTGGGAGTCGGGTTGGTTGACTTGTTCGCCGAAGGTCATGGTGCCCAGGCAGATGGGGGTCACGTGGAGGTCGGAGCGGCCGAGGTGGGTGGTTTGCATGGTGTTGCGATAAGAAGGTCAGCGCCGAGTGTGCCTCAGGCGGGGTTGACGCCAGCGCAAGCCTGAAGCATTGTCGAGAACCATCACGCGAGGCGAGGAAGAGGCCATGATTCTGATCGTCGGTGCCACCGGCCTGCTCGGCCGCGCCACTGCGCTGCCCTTGCTGGCCCAGGGCCACTCGGTGCGTGCCTTGGTGCGCGACCGCACCAGGGCCGCGGACCTGCAGCGCGCCGGTGCTGAAATTTTCATCGGCGACCTGACCGACGCCCGCTCGCTGGAACGGGCCTGCCAGGGCGTCGATCGCGTCTTCGCTTGCGCCCATTCGCTGCTCGGCCGCGGCAAGTACGCCAGCGCGCAGGTCGACCATGTCGGCCACAGCGCGCTGGTCGCTGCGGCGCGCGACGCCAAGGTGGAGCACTTCGTCTACACCTCGGCATTGGGTGCGCGCGAAGACCACCCGATCGACTTCTGGCGCACGAAAGTTGAAATCGAAGCCGTGGTCAAGAACAGCGGCATGGGCTACACGATCCTGCGCCCTGCCGCCTTCATGGAGTGCCATGTGCACCGTTTCAACGGTGAATTGCTGCTCGAGCGAGGGTTCACCGTGATCGTCGGCCCGGGCACCAAGCCGCGCAACTTCGTCGCGGTCCGGGACGTGGCCGGCTTTGCGATCCAGGCCCTCAGCAAAGACGATCTGAACGGCCGCACACTCGAGATCGGCGGCCCGGACAACCTGGGCAACAGTGAGGTGGCCGCGATGTACCAGGTGCGTGCCCACAGGGGGCGCATCCGCCATGTCTCGGTCGGTGCGGCCAAGGTGCTCGCCGCCGTGATCCGACCGTTTCACGAGGGCATCGCCCGCGTGCTCGATCTGTCCTGCGTGCCCGACAAGCTGATGGACGAGACCTGGCAGTCACATGAACTGCTCGCCGAATTTCCCCGCACCTTGACCACGGTCGATGACTTCATCGACGAGCGCGTGCTCGAGTGGCGGCGCCTGCCGCGAGCCCCAGCGCGTTGACCCGCCCGGCCAGCGTGCTCGGCACGGCACGCTCAAGGCGCCATTCCAGAGGCCCTTCGCGGCAGGCGGCAGGTGCTCAAACCTTGCGAGCTGGGGTCACGGCCGCGGCCCGCGCTTCCTCCTGCAGGCGCAGCACGCGGCGCTGGACCTTGCCGGTGGTGGTCATGGGCAGCGCGTCGATGAATTCGATCTCCTTCGGGTACTCGTAGGGCGCCAGGCGTCCGCGCACATGCTGCTGCAACTCTTCGATCAGCACAGCGTCGCCTTTGATCCCCGGCGCGAGCACGACATAGGCCTTGACCGCCGCGCCGCGCTCGGCGTCGGGCTTGGGCACCACGGCGGCATTGGCCACCGCCGGGTGCTTGACCAGGCAGTTCTCGACCTCGCTCGGGCCGATGCGGTAGCCCGCGGCCTTGAACATGTCGTCGCTGCGGCCCTGGTACCAGAGGTAGCCCTGCGCATCCATCACGGCGGTGTCGCCGGTGCGGCACCAGGAGTCGTCGGGGTCACCCGTGAACTTGGCGCGCGTGGCGGCGTCGTTGTTCCAGTAGCCAAGGAAGAAGATCGGGTCGAGGTCGCCGTGCATGTCGCGCCGGTGCACGGCCACGTCGCCCGCGGTGCCACGCGGCACCTCGTGGCCCGCGTCGTCGAGCACGGCGATGCGGTGCCCCGGGTAGGGCCGGCCCATGCTGCCCGGGCGCGCCGGCCAGCCCGCGTGCTCGCGGCCATCGGCGCCGACGTAGGCGCCGCAATTGCCGACGATGTAGTTGATCTCGGTCTGGCCGAACATCTCGTTGACCGTGAGCCCCAAGGCGTCGCGGCAATAGGCGAACACCGTGTCGCCGACCGCCTCACCCGCGCTCATCACCGCCGCGAGCTTCAGGCCGGGGTAGCGCTCGCGCGGCGCGGGCACGGCCTTCATCATCGCCTTCAATGCCGTCGGGAACAGGAAGGTGTGCGTCACTGCGTGCCGCTGCATCAACTCGAAGGCACGCTCGGGCGTGAAGCGGCCTTGGTAGCCCAGGATCGCTCCACCGAAGTACAGCGTGGGCAAGAGCGCGTCCATCAACCCGCCGGTCCACGCCCAGTCGGCTGGGCTCCAGAACACGCCTGCACGAAGCGGATACCAGTTCTGGCTGCACACGAAGCCGCTCAGGTTACCGATCAGCGCGCGCTGCGGGATCAGTGCGCCCTTGGGTGCGCCAGTCGTGCCGCTGGTGTAGATCAGCACCGCCGCGTCGTCCGCCAGGGTCTGCACCGGTGTGATGGCGGAATGGCGGCCGAGCAGGCAGGCTTGCCAGTCGACGTCGCCGCGCCCGGCGGCCTC
>JANOPR010000095.1:0-10819 GCA_031421955.1 Burkholderiales bacterium | reverse complement strand
CAGCAGCACCTCGGCAATGCCGGCGCGCACGGCCGTGCTTTGGGCAAGGGTCGGGCGGGTCGACGTGGCGACTGCCGTCAGCGCGGCGCCGGTTTCATCGACGCCCGTGACCAGCGCGCGCTGGCACAGCGCGTTGTCCAGGCCGAAGTCCTGCACCCCGGTCGAGACCGAGGTGGCGAGCTGCCACGAGCGTGCGCCACCGACCGAGTCGTTGTAGACCACGGTGGCGGGGTTGCCGTTGGCGGTGCCGTTGCCCAGCGCGAAGATCGCCGCCTTCGTCGTCGCGCTCACCACCGTCGGCGCGCCGGTCGCGTCGACCTGGGCGAAGCTGGTGTTGCAGACGTTGTCGGTGACGGCGAAGCGGCCGTACATGGTCGGGTACATCGCCGACAGGATCGGCCCGTTGCCCAGGCCCCAATGGGCGTTGTGCATCTGGTCGTGGTCGGCAGTCCAGCCATAGGCGCGAAGTCTGTTCAAGGCGTCGAGCGAGCGGGCGGCGGTGTCGGCGCCGGTCAGCAGGCCCTTGGCGGCCAGACCGTTGCAGCGCGCCGTGGCGCGGGCGCCCATGCCGGCGATGACCATGAAGTTGAAGGTCGTCAGCTCGGCCATCGCTGCCGGGGCGGCCAGCGCGGCACAGGGCTGGTACAGGTTGCCGTAGGTGGTGAAGTCGGCCAGCGTCTTGCCGAAACCCGTCACCGCCACCCCGCCGAGCTGGATGCCGTAGCCGGTGGCGGTGGGCATTTCCGTCACCGGTTCCGCGGCCACCACGCCATCGATCAGCCCCCCGGTGTCCAGCTCGGCCGCGCGCAGCACGGCCGCGCCGCCATTCGACACCATGCCGGCGATGACCAGGGTGTTGGCGGCGGTGAAGGGCACCGGATCGGTGCTGCTGCCGTAGCGGTCGTTCAACGCGAACAGCGCGTATTGCGCGGCGACCAGCGTGTCGTTGCCCCAGTCCTTCTCGGAGTTTTGCTGCGAGTGCACCTGCTTCAGCGCTAGCCGGTTCGGGAACAGCGCGTTGTAGGCGGTGCGGGCAGCGTCGGTGATGTTGGCGGCAAAGTGAGTCAGCGCACCAGCCGCGGTGCGGGTGGCGCGCGTGCCGTCGATCCTGTTGACGGTGTCGTCCATCATGTCGTACAGACCGACGCCCCTGCCGGCATCGGTCAGCACCACGGCGCAGCCGCGCTTCAAGCCCCACTCACTGGCCGCGGCCACCGCGCCATACACGCCGCGCGAACCCGACGACGGGCCGAGCACCAGGCACGGCGCGGCCTGGTTGAAACTGTCGGGAATCTGCACCGCGATCACTGTGCGCTTGCGGCCGGTGCCGTCGTCGAGGGTGGCGATGTACTCGCGGCCCGGGATCAGGCCCTCACTGGCGGTCGCGGCGCCGTTGATGTCGACGTTCGGACCGTACAGCGTGCCGTAGCCGCCATTGGCGCTTGGGTCGGCCAGGCCACGGTAGTTGCTGAAGACGGCATTGCGGCGCAGCTCCAGCGCAGTCGGGTTCAGCGGGTCGGCATAAACCGGCGCGGCGCCGCCGATCCCGGTGCGGCCGAGGCCCGCGGTCAGCAGGTCCTGGGTGGCGGCGGTGGTGCCGCTGCCGGGTGCCGTGGCGGGGTAGGACGTCACGCCCTGCTGGGTGATGCCAAAGGGCTGCAGGTTGACGGGCAGGGCGTCGAGGCTGCCCACGCAGCCGCTCAACACGGCGCCCGCTGCGCCAGCCAGGCCTGCAAGCCGCGCTGCAGCAGCCAGGAAATGCAATTTCGGAAGCCGGGTCATGGAAGTCTCCTTGGGGGGGTGGGATTCAGGCGTGCGAGCCGGCGGCTCACAAGTGCCCGTGGTGTTCGCGGTCGACGACCCGCATGCCCATCGGCGCTTGCGCGAAATCGTCGAACATGCTCTGCGCGGCCAACTTGAGCGGGCCGTCGGCGTTGTCGGGCAGCGGGGGGGTGCAAGGGCATGGAAGGCGTTACGTTGCGCCCACTGTAGCCGAGCCCTCGCCTGGGTTGTAGTGCTGTAATCACTGGGCGGACGAAGCGTCCGACGCTCCACTTCGCATGGCCGACTCCACTGCCCTTCGCCTCGTGCTCGCCGATTGCCGCCGCCTGTTGTCGGTGCGCGGCGAGGCCAATGGTCCGAAGTTGGCGCAACAAATCGTGCAGCGTATCGACGCGCTCAGCGAGGAGCAGCGAGCGCGTTTTTTCGACCGCCTGGCGAGCGACTTCAGTCCTGACCCGAAGGCGGTGCTGGCCGCGGCGCGCGAGTACGCCGAGGCGCCGGGCGCGCAGTCGCTGATCCGGCTGACGCGGCTGGCCGAGCCGCCGCGGCAGGAACTGTTCCGGCGACTGAATGGCGCGCCCGGCGGCACCGCGGCGATCGTGCGCCTGCGCCGACGTCTGCTGGAAAAGCTGGCGCGCCACCCGCAATGGGGTGTGCTCGAGGCCGACCTGCTGCACCTGCTGTCCTCGTGGTTCAACCCCGGCTTTCTGGAGATGCGCAAGGTCGACTGGAACTCGCCGGCGCAACTGCTCGAGCAGATTATTCACCACGAAGCGGTGCACGAGATCGACGGCTGGGACGACCTGCGCCGCCGCCTGCAGCCCGATCGCCGCTGTTTCGCCTTCTTTCACCCGCAATTGCCTGACGAGCCGCTGATCTTCGTCGAGGTGGCGCTGCGGCCCGAAATGGCCGAGGCCATCGCACCGTTGATCGACAAGCGCTCGCCGCCGCTGCCGGCCGACCAGTTCAAGGTGGCGGTGTTCTATTCGATCAGCAACTGCCAGCCCGGGCTGCGCGGCGTGTCGCTGGGCAACTTCCTGATCAAGCGGGTGGCCGAACACCTCAAGCGCGAGCTGCCGCAATTGAAGACCTTCTGCACGCTGTCGCCGATCCCCGGCTTGCTGGGCTGGTTGTTGCGCGCGGAAAGCGAGTTGCCGGGCTCGCCGGCGGCGACGGCGCTGCAGCAACTGCGCGCGGCCTGCGGCGGGGACCTTTCGGCACTGGGACATGCCGCGCGGCTGGCGCAACTCGACGGCGACGCCCACCATGCACTCTGGCGCCTGGCTGCGTATTACCTCGTACATGTTTCCCCGCAGCCGCAGGGCGACCCGGTGGCGCGTTTTCACCTCGACAATGGAGCCCGGCTGGAGCGCCTGAATGCCAGCGCCAACCTGTCGGCCAAGGGCCTGAAGCAGTCGGCGGGGATGATGGTCAATTACCTCTACGACTTGGCCAAGATCGAGCTGTACCACGACCGCTTCGCCCACGACAAGGTGGCGCACAGCCGGGCGGTGTCGGCACTGCTCTGAATTCCGTTTTTCATCGACCTGGGAGACTTCCGAATGTCCGCACTCCAACTCCATCGCGCGCTCATCGTCGCTGCCGCTGCGACCGCGGCCTTGGCCGCACCGCTGGCGCAGGCGCAAGCCTGGCCGACCAAGCCCGTCACCATCGTGGTGCCGTTCCCGCCGGGAGGCGGCACCGATGCCTTCGCGCGGCCGTTGTTCACGGTGATGACCAAGAACCTCGGGCGCCAGTTCGTCATCGACAACAAGGGCGGCGCCGGCGGCACGCTGGGCGCGGGCATCGCGGCCCGGGCCGCGCCCGACGGCTACACCTTCTTCATGGGCGCGGTGCACCACACCATCGCGCCGAGCATGTACCCCAAGCTCGACTACCACCTCGAAAGCGACTTCGTGCCGGTCGGCCTGATCTCCAGCGTGCCGCAGGTGATCGTGGTCAACCCGCAGAAAGTGGCGGCGACGACGCTGCCGCAGTTGCTCGAGTTCATGCGCAAGAACCCGGGCAAGCTGAACTACGCCTCGGCCGGCAACGGCACTTCGCACCACCTGGCCGGTGAGCTGTTCAAGCTGCAGACCCAGACCTTCGTTACGCACATCCCCTACCGCGGCGCGGGGCCGGCGCTGCAGGACCTGATCGCCGGGCAGGTCGACCTGATGTTCGACGGCCTGGGTTCGTCCTCGGCGCACATCAGGAACGGCCGCATCCGCGCCATCGCCGTGGCTGCGGGCAAGCCCGCACCCGGCTTCCCCGACGTGCCGCTGGCCAAGGCCGGCGGCGCACCGAACTACGAGGTCGCCACCTGGTACGGCCTGTGGGCGCCCAAGGGCACGCCGCGCGAGATCGTCACGGCGATGCAGGTCGAGATGAGGAAGGCCCTCAACAGCGACGAGCTCAAGACCATGTGGACGAGCCTGGGCACCGAAACGCCGAACCTGTGGGGCGACGACTTCGGCAAGTTCGTCTCCAGCGAAGTCAAGCGTTGGGGCGAGGTGGTCAAGGCCTCGGGCGCGAAGCTGGACTGATGGCTGAGCGGGTTGCCTTCGATGCCGGCGCGGCTGCGGGCATTGCACGCATCACGCTGTCCAACCCGGCGCGCCTGAATGCCCTGTCGCTGGCCATGTGGCGCGAGCTGCGTGGCCACTTCGAGGCCCTGCAGGCGCAACCGGGCAGCGCACGCGTGGTCATCGTCGCCGGCGCCGACGGCAATTTCGCGGCCGGTGGCGACATCGAGGAGTTCAGCGACTTCCGCTTCGACCACGAGACCCTGGCCCGGTACCACGAGCATGAGGTGCTGCCCGCGCTGCAGGCGATGCTGGCGTGTGATTTGCCGCTGGTGGCGCAGATCGATGGCGCCTGCATCGGCGGCGGCCTGGAGATCGCGGCCTGCTGCGACATCCGCATTGCCGGCGCCTCGAGCCGCTTGGGCATACCGATCGCCAAGCTGGGATTCCCGATGGCGCCGGCCGAACTGGAAATCGTGGCCGCAGCCTTCGGCGCCAGCGTGCTGCGCGAGTTGCTGATCGAGGCCCGCGTGCTCGACGCGCATGCCGCCCGCGAGCGCGGCCTCGTCACGCGCGTGGTGGCCGACGACCAGGTGGGTATCGAGGCGCAATATGCAGCCGAGCGCATCGCCCGGTTGTCGCCGCAGGCGCTGCGCCTGAACAAGCGCGCGCTGCGCGAGTTCGCGACCGCGCCGCTGTCGGGCGCGGCGCAGCGCGCCCCTCACTACGACTACGCCGACAGCGCCGAGCACCGCGAAGGCCTGGCAGCATTCAACGACAAGCGACCTCCGCGCTTCTAAAGATCCATGACCGCCAACCAGAACCTGTACGTGGCGCTGCGCGCCGCCTTCCCTGCCGACCTCGACGCCACCGCGATCGAGACCTGCGACAGCGCCGTGCCGCTCTACTACACCTGGCGCGACATCGAGCGCGCCAGCGCGCGCATCGCCAACCTGCTCGCCTCGCTGGAGCTGCCGGCCGGCGCGCGCGTGGCCGTGCAGACCGAGAAGAGCGTCGAGGCCCTGCTGCTGTACTTGGGCGTGCTGCGCGCGGGCTTCATCTACCTGCCTCTGAACACGGCCTACCAGGCCGGCGAGATCGAATACTTCATCGGCAATGCCGAGCCCAGCGTCGTGGTCTGCAGCGGGCGCAACTTTCCCTGGCTCAGCCCGTTGGCGTTCAAGGCCGGCGTGCAGAACGTCTTCACCCTGAACGACGACCGCAGCGGCAGCCTGCTCGAGCGCGCGGCGTGGCATGGTGACGAGCATGCGCCGGCAGTGCGCGAGGCTGACGAGCTGGCTTCGCTGCTCTACACCAGCGGCACCACCGGCCGCAGCAAGGGCGCCATGCTCACGCATGGCAACCTGCTGGCCAATGCGCGCACGCTGCATGCCTGGTGGGGCTGGCAGGCGAGTGACGTGCTGATCCATGCGCTGCCGATCTTTCATGTCCACGGCCTGTTCGTCGCCAGCCACGGCGCGCTGCTGGCCGGCGCCAGGATGCTGTGGTTCAACCGCTTCGATGCACGCGCCTGCATTGCGCAGATGCGGCGTGCCACGGTGTTCATGGGTGTGCCCACGCTGTACGTGCGCATGCTCGCCGAGGCCTCGCTGACGCGGCAGGCCTGCGCCTCGATGCGCGTCTTCGTGGCCGGCTCGGCGCCGTTGCTGCCCGAGACCTTCGAGGCCTGGCGCGAGCGCACCGGCCATACCATCGTCGAACGCTACGGCATGAGCGAGACGGTGATCCTGACGTCCAACGCCTACCACCCACAGGATGGCGAGCGCCGCGCCGGCACCGTCGGGCATGTTCTGCCGGGCATGCAGTTGCGGGTGCGGGACGACAAGGGTCACGCCTGCGGCGTGGGCGAAGTCGGCGGCATCGAGGTCAAGGGCCCGAGCGTGTTCAAGGGCTACTGGCGCATGCCCGAGAAGACCGCCGAGGAGTTCACCGACGACCTGTGGTTCAAGACTGGCGACGTCGGCAAGCTCGATGAGCGCGGCGTCGTCACGATCGTCGGTCGCAGCAAGGACCTGATCATCAGCGGCGGCTACAACGTCTACCCGGCCGAGATCGAGGCCTGCCTCAACGAGCAGCCGGGTGTGGCCGAGAGCGCGGTGGTCGGCGTGCCGCATGCCGACTTCGGCGAGGCCGTGATCGCCGTCGTGGTGCCGCAGGCGGGCGCCGCGGTCGATGCCGCAGCGCTGATTGCCACGCTGAAGGGCCGGATCGCCAACTTCAAGGTGCCTAAGCAGGTCTTCGTCGAAGCCGAACTGCCGCGCAATCAGATGGGCAAGGTGCAGAAGAACCTGCTGCGCGAGCAGCACAAGGGGTTGTTCGTTAACACGTAACCCGTGCTACACTGATGCTGTGTTAATTTTGGCGAGACGATCGTGGCCAATCTGACCCTAGCTATCGACGACAAGCTGTTGCGCGAGGCACGCATCAAGGCGCTGGAACAGGGCACCAGCGTCAATGAAATCTGCCGCCAGGCAATCGAGCGCCTGGTGAACCGCAACGAGGCGGGTGAACGCCTTGCGGCGGCCTTGCGCGAATCGTTTGCCAATGCGCTGCCGCGCGAGCCTGGCGCGGGCCCCGCGTGGGAAGGCCGTGACGCCCTTTATGCCGAGCGGCTCGATTCGATTTGCAAGCACCGCGAGCGGTGAACGCGTTCGTCGATACCAATGTCATCGTCTATGCGCATGACCGCATGGACCACGCCAAGCGCGACCGCGCGCGCGCGCTGCTGGAAGAACTTGCGCTGGACGGCAGCTTGACGGTGAGTACACAGGTGCTCCAGGAGAGCTACAACGCGCTGATTCGCAAGGTCCTGCTCGAGCCATCACACGCTCTGTTCGCAGTCGAGAAGCTTGCCACCAGCCGGGTCGTCGGATCGAATGCGGATTTCGTGCTGGATGCTCTGCGCCTGTCCCAGCGTTTCCAGTTGTCGGTGTGGGATGCGCTGATCGTGCAGGCCGCGCTGGCCGCCGGCTGTGTCACGCTCTTTACTGAAGACATGCAGGCCGGCAAGCGTTACGGCAATCTGGAAGTGGTGAATCCTTTCTCCGACTCGGTTCACGAGCCGCGCGCCGAGTGGCCAGCGCTGGCGGCGAAGAAAAGCGCGCGCAAGCGCGCGTCAAAACAGTGAGCGCCAACGCCAGCGACCGTTGCCCGCGTTGCGGCGGCGGCTTTCACTGCGGTGCCGGTGATGCCGCGCCCTGCGCCTGCGCGACGCTGCAAATCGACGCGGCCACGCTGACCGAACTGCGCACGCAGTACTACCAGGGCTGCCTGTGCCTGCGCTGTCTGCGCGAGGTCGCTGCTGAGATCTCCCGTCCGCGGGCGCTGTGATGAAACTGCTGTCGTGGAACATTCAATGGTGCCGCGGTGTCGACGGTCGCGTCGACCCCGAGCGCATCGCGCGCGAGGCCCGCGCCATGGCCGACGCCGACGTGTTCTGCTTTCAGGAAGTGGCGCGCCAATTCGACACGCTCGCCGGCAGTGCCGGCGAAGACCAGTTCGCGCGGCTCGCCGCGAACTTTCCGGGCTACACCGCGATCGAGGGCGTGGCGGTCGACTCGATGGGCGAGGGCGGCTTGCGGCGCCAGTTCGGCAACCTATTGCTGTCGCGGCTGCCGCTGCGCCAGGCTTGGCGCTACCTGCTGCCGTGGCCGGCCGACCCCTTGCATGCCGACATGCAGCGCATCGCGATCGAGGCCGTGGTCCAGGCGCCGGGCATTGGAGACCTGCGCGTGACCACCACCCACCTGGCCTATTACTCGGCGGCGCAACGGCTGGCCCAGGTCAATGCGCTGCGTGCTCAGCATGCCGCGGCGCAGGGGCACCGCCATCCGCCCGCGCGCGCCGACACCTCGCGCGGGCCCTTTCACTGGATGCCGCGCCCCGCTGCCGGCATCGTCACCGGCGATTTCAACTGCGAGCCCGCGTCGCCTGGCCACGCACGCATGCTCGCGCCGTTCGACGACGGTACACCCGCGTTTCACGATGCCTGGGTGGCCGCCCACCCGGGCCAGGACCACGCGCCCACCGTCGGGCTCTTCGACACCGTGCAATGGCCACGCCAGTTCGCCTGCGACTTCGTCTTCGTCTCGGCGGACCTCGCGCCGCGCATTGCCGCCTGCGAGGTCGATGAGTCGAGCGACGCCTCGGACCACCAGGCCATGGTGCTGACGCTGGTCTGATGCGCGTCGCCGGCTTGGTATTCTCCCGGCCAGATCCATCGCCGGAAACCGACGGCGGCTCCTGAGAAGCCTTTGAATGCCCAAGCTATTGAGAAACCTGCTCGCAGTGGTCGCGGGAATCGCCATCGGCAGCGGCGTCAACATGGCGTTGATCCTCGCCGGTCCCTCGATCATCGCGCCCCCTGCCGGCGTCGACATGGGCAGCGCCGAGAGCCTGGGCGCGGCGATGCACCTGTTCGAGCCGCGCCACTTCGCCGTGCCCTTCATGGCGCACGCGATGGGCACCCTGGCCGGCGCCACCGCCGCCTACCTGATTGCGGCATCGCAGCGAGTACCGATCGCGTATGCGATCGGCGTGGTCTTCCTGGCTGGCGGCGTCGCGGCCAGCTTCATGATCCCCGCCCCGGCCTGGTTCATTGCACTCGATCTGCTCGCCGCCTACCTGCCGATGGTCTGGGTCGCAACTCGAATCGGCGCTCGCGTGCTGCGCTGACTCGCGCGCCCGAGACCATCCCTCCCTTCCAAGGTGGCTGCATGACATCCGAGATCAGGCTGATCTCATCGATGGCGACACGGCAGGTGCTGGCTGACCTCGCATCCCTGTTCCAACAGGGTTCGGGGCAGCGGGTGTCGATCGAGTCCGTCGGCGGCGTCGATGCGGCCAAACGCGTTCAGTCAGGCGAGGCCTTCGACGTGGTGGTGCTGGCCAGCGAAGCGATCGACCGACTGATCGGGGCCGGCCGGATCGTCGCTGGCAGCCGGGTCGATGTGGCTCGCTCAGGCGTGGCCATCGCCGTGCGCGCCGGTGCGCCGCAGCCGGACATCGGGTCCGAAGGCGCCGTCAAGCGCGCCGTGCTGGCCGCGCGCAGCCTGGGCTACTCCACCGGGCCCAGCGGCGTGCAGCTGGCCCAATTGTTCGGGCGCTGGGGCGTCGCCGACGCGATCAAGGACCGCATCCTGGTGGCCCCGACGGGCACGCCGGTCGGCATGCTGGTCGCGGACGGGCAGGTCGACCTCGGGTTTCAGCAGTTGAGCGAGTTGATCCACCAGCCCGGCATCGACGTCGTCGGTCCGCTGCCGCCGGCGATCCAGATCATCACCACGTTTTCCGCCGGCGTGTCGGTGACATCCACGCAGCCCGAAGCGGCGCGCGAGATGCTCGTTTTCATGACCTCGCCGGCGGCCGTGCAGGCCAAGCGCAGCCAGGGCATGGACCCTGCGTGACACGCGGGCCGGGGCACGCGGGACGAGGTCGGCCAGTCGATCGATGCCGTTTGCGGGCTACTCGGCGCAAAACTAACTAGTTCGTACATAATGGCTGCGCGTTGGCCCGCACCAGCCAAGCCGACCTCGCAGCGCGCCGGCGGTCGCGCAGCCGGGTGCAATCGATAGACTCATGGCGTACGGCCGCTCAGATCGCACGCGCATTTCAAGGAGCACGCTAGATGATCATCGACTGCCACGGCCATTACACGACGGCGCCGAAGTCACTCGAAACCTGGCGCAACGCGCAGATCGCGGGCATCACCGACGCCGGGGCCAAGCCCCGGGTTGAAAGTCTGGTGATCTCCGACGACGAGTTGCGCGAGACCATCGAGGGCAATCAGCTGCGCCTGATGAACGAGCGCGGCAGCGACCTGACGATCTTCAGCCCGCGCGCCAGCTTCATGGCGCACCACATCGGCGACTTCGAGGTCTCGTCGACGTGGTCGGCGATCTGCAACGAGCTGTGCTACCGCGTCAGCCAGTTGTTCCCCGACCGCTTCACGCCCGCCGCGATGCTGCCGCAGAGCCCCGGCGTCGACCCCCGGACCTGCATTCCCGAGCTGGTGAAATGCGTCGAGCAGTACGGCAACGTCGGCATCAACTTGAATCCCGACCCCTCGGGCGGCCACTGGACTTCGCCGCCGCTGTCGGACCGCCACTGGTACCCGATCTACGAGAAGATGGTCGAGTACGACATCCCGGCGATGGTCCATGTCAGCACCAGCTGCAACGCCTGCTTCCACACCACCGGCGCGCATTACCTGAACGCCGACACGACGGCCTTCATGCAGTGCCTGACTTCGGACCTGTTCAAGGATTTCCCGACCCTGCGCTTCATCATTCCGCATGGCGGCGGCGCGGTGCCCTACCACTGGGGGCGCTTTCGCGGCCTGGCACAGGAGCTGAAGAAGCCGCTGCTGAAGGACCACCTGCTGAACAACATCTACTTCGACACCTGCGTCTACCACCAGCCGGGCATCGACCTGCTGACAAAGGTGATCCCGGTAGCCAACATCCTGTTCGCCAGCGAGATGATCGGCGCCG
>JANOPR010000094.1:0-5855 GCA_031421955.1 Burkholderiales bacterium | reverse complement strand
ATCCAGCTCAAGCAGACCCGAGACAAGCTGAGTCAGGCCCAGTTGGCATTGCAAAGCAGCGGCTTCAACCAAAGCGCACTGCGTGCAGAGCCCAAGGCCGCCGCTGACAGTTATGCGCGAATGAGGGCCGAAGTCACGGCCGCCGAGGTGCGCCTGCAGACGCTGCGAAGTGGTCTCGTCGACAGCGCCCCCGAGGTGCAGCAGCAAGTGGTCCGCCTGCAGGCACTGCGTGGCCAACTTGGCAAGCTCGAGAGCAGCCTGAACGGTGCCGAAAGCGGCGACTACGTCAGCAAGTACCGCGAGTTCAAGTACCAGGAAACGCTTTTCGATTTGTTCTCGCGCCAGTACGAACTGGCCCGCGTCGATGAGAGCCGCGAAGGCTCGCTGATCCAGGTCGTCGACGCGGCCACGCCGCCAGAGCATAAGAGCCGCCCGCGGCGCGCTATCGTGGCGGTGGTGAGCACCGGCATTGGCTTGATCATGGCGCTGCTGTTTGTGGTGTTGCGCCAAAGCCTTCGGCGGGCCACTGCCGACCCCGCCAATGCGCGCAAACTCAGCGAACTGCGCAACGCCTTCGGGCGCAAGAGCGCAGTCTGACTCCCTTGTCACGGGCTGACGCGGGCCACTGCGCGGCGGCTCAGCTCAGTCAGGATCGCCCGGCTGGGCGCCTCGCGCATGTCGTCGGTGTTGAGCTTGAAGGCCAGGCCCCACAGCGCGATCGTGCTGCCGCCGAGGTCGCCGCCGAAGCGTTGCACGATCGTGACTGCGCGGATTGGGCCGATGCCCTGGCGCACCATTTCGATGTCGGCACCGACCCGCTCGGCCACCCGCGACAGCGCGCGCATCAAGCAGGATGGCGCGCTCGTTGCTGGCGCCGATCACCGCCCGGTCGGGGCGCATGAAGTCGGCCACCGCAGCGCCTTCCTTCAGGAACTCGGGGTTCGAGACCACCGCAAAGTCCATCGTCGGGCCGCGCTACGCAAGCTCTTCGGCGATGGCGGCCTGCACCGTGTCGCCGGTGCCCACCGGCACCGTGCTCTTGTCGATCACGACGGATGGCCTCAACGGCGGGCGTTCGCAATCGCTTCGACCCGGCAACGAAGGAGTGTTCAACGGGTATGTATTGAATATCTAACAGATACCTTTACAATGGCGACGTTGACGACGCAACCAAGCGAGGCCGCCATGTCCAAAGAAGTGCAAATGTCCATCAAGATGGAGTCCGATCTGCGTGAACGCTTCATGGCCGTGGCAGCAGACCGCCATCGCCCCGCAGCTCAGATCATCCGCGACCTGATGCGCCTTTACATCGCCGACAGCGAAACGCCCAACGCACTCACCGCCGACACCATTCGCAAGGGCCGCAAGGGCCGCAAAGGCGCAGACGTATTTCACGCCTCCAGCGCGTCTGACTTGTTCAAACAATTGGGCATTTGATGCGCCTGCCCAGCTATACCGGGCAGTTCAAACGCGACGCGAAGCTGGCGAGAAAGCGCGGCTACGACATGGGCAAGCTGCCGCACGTAATCTGCCCGCTGCTGGATGATCAACCTCTTCCCCGTGAGCTCGGCGACCACCCGCTGAAGGGCGAATAGAAGCCAAGCCGCGACCTTCACATCGAACCCGATTGGGTCCTGATTTACTGTGTGGATGGTGAAGTGGTTCGCTTCGAGCGCACCGGGACGCATGCCGATCTGTTCGGCAAGTGAATGCTCAAAGCCATCGCCTACCGATACATCAAGCGTGCGGTGCCCTGCAGCGCCGCCGCGGCCGAGTCGACGATCGACAGGCTGGCCACGCCGACCATCACGCCGCGCGTGTCGTCGGTATTGGGCTTGAAGGCCAGGCCCTAGAGCGCGATCGACTGCGGCTTGGCAGGGGCCTGAAATCTGAAGATCAAATCAACCCGCAAACCGACCACATGAAGGCTTGGTGGCGCACGTTGTGGCACATGATGCGCTAGAATGCATCGCAACTGCAACGCAGAGGGTCGCTTCCATGAAAACCGCCACCTTTCCGTCCCTTCGCGTCGAACCGGAATTGCGAGATGCTGCCGAGAGCGTGCTGCAGGACGGGGAGACACTGTCGGGGTTTATCGAGGCCTCGGTGCGTGAAACCATCGAGCGCCGCCGCACCCGTGCCGAGTTCATCGCGCGCGGCATGGCTTCGCGCGAGAAGGCTAAGCGCACTGGTGTCTACTTCGCAGCCGACCAGGTGCACGCCGAACTCGGCCAGATGCTGGCCAAGGCCAAGGCCAAGGCCAAGGTTCAGAAGAGGGTGCGTGGGTGAGTTTTGTCGTTCGTTACAGCGCCTCGGCGCGTGACGACCTGAAACGCCTGTACGAGTACCTGCTCGATCGCGCCACCACCGTCGAAGAACTCGACCTGGCCGAGCGGGCGCTCGGCACGATCATCGGCTCGGTAGACAGTCTCGGCCGCTCGCCCTTCATCTACCGCAAGGCCGGCCCCAGCCCCTTCTTGCGCGAGTTGCTGATTCCGTTCAGCAACAGCGGTTACGTCGACCTGTTCGAGATCGAGGATGCGTCGACGGTGACCATCCTGGCGGTGCGTCACCAGCTCGAAGACGACTACCACTGAATCGCCGCGCCAGGCGATCGACCGTCGCTCAGGACTGCGTTGGCACGCGCTTCGCACATTCCGTCATTCAAACAGCGTCAGCAGTCACCGCCTTGCGTGATCGGCGCCACCAGGACATCACCGAGCCGATTGAAATCGCGGGTGGTGAGCACAAGCGCCGGGCGCGCGCCACCGCGCATCTCATGGTCTTCTACGGGGTCCAGGCGCACCCTCACGATGTCGCCGCGGTCAAACGTCGGGTGGTCGTCAAACGAAAGCGTCGCCTATGGACAAGACTTCCGCTTGACAGATTCCGTCGCGCAGATCAGTATCGCTCATGATTCGCTCGTTTTCGAGTCACGACACCGAGACGCTGTTCAACGCTCAGGCCGTGGCTCGTTTCAGGAACATCGAACGTGTGGCCAGGCGCAAGCTGCTGCAACTGCATGCAGCAACCGAACTCGCCAGTCTGCGCGTTCCTCCAGGTAATCAACTCGAGGCGCTGAAAGGCAATCGCAAGGGCCAGCACAGCATTCGCGTCAATGACCAGTGGCGTGTTTGCTTCGTGTGGAAAGTGGATGGCGCGCACCGCGTCGAAATCGTGGACTATCACTAGGAGTACAGGACATGGCCAAGTTGCTCGAGGAAATTCACCCCGGCGAGATTTTGCTGGAGGACTTCATGAAGCCCATGGCGATCAGCGCCCGCAAGCTGGCAGCGGACATCGATGTGTCGCCGAGTCGCATAAGCGAACTGGTGCATGGCCAGCGACCAATAACCGCCGACACCGCACTCCGTCTCGGCCTCTTCTTCGATATGGAGCCACGCTTCTGGTTGAATCTGCAAGCGGAGTACGACATGCGTGTTGCCGACCGCGATTTGCGCGCGAAGATCGCGCCGCGCATCCGCGCTTTCCAGCCAGTCGTTGCTTAAGCAGTTGTTGTGAACGGCGGTAAGGAACCGCGCCTATTCGGCGCGGGAGGACGCGGTTCGGCGTTGATGAAATACGCAGCCGCAGTTGCCTCAGGCAGCCAGCTTTGCGCTGGCCAGTCGGTTAAGGCTGACGCCTTCTTCCGCCGCCTGGAGTGCGAGCTGCCGGTGCACCAGCGGTGGGATGCGTACCCGCAACTCGCCGCTGTAACGGCGCTCCGCAATAGCGTCCGGCACCAACTCGCCGGATGCTCGCAGATCCTTCACGACATCCGCCACAACGGCCCGGATGCCGGACAGCGCCTCTTCCGGAGTCGGCGCGAGCCAACTCAACGATGCGAACTCGGCGCACAGCCCAATATGCTCTGCATCGTCGGCGGACCAAGTCACGCGGTAGGTGTAGTGGTCGAGGCTCATTTGGTCTTCCCTTGCAGTTTGGCGATGGCCGCCAGGACCTGGCGGACCTGGTACAGCTTCGCCTTGCCCTTGTCGTCCTGAATATTGACCCGTGGGTCCCCGGCCACGGCGTCTTGAACACGGCGTGGCTCGTACCGCTCTTGCGCGGAGCGCCGAAGAAATGCACGCAGACGCGGAGCAACTCGCTGAATCGAACATTGGCCGGTTCCCGCTCAAGTTGTGCAAGAAGCTTTTCGAGCGACGCCATAAGCAATGGTGTCATTATTGACACCATGAGTCAAGACTGACTGACTTGGTGTCATCAATCGCCCTGTCATCAATCGCCCTTGCGGTCGAATACCGAGCGCGCAAACCCGGGGAAGAAGTCGGCTTCTCATCGGCGCCCATGCCCAGCAGTGAGCCTTGGCATGTGCCGCAAGCATTGAACACTTCTCCTGCCTGCGCCGCCGCGCCAACGCCGCAGTGCTGTCACGGCCGAGGTACCGCCGCAGCCCGGCCAATGCAGTGGTACTCGAACCCGAACGCCGCCATCACCGCCGGTTCGTACAGATTGCGCCCGCCGAACACCACCGGCGTGCGCAGTGCTGCGCGGATGGCCTCGAAGTCGGGCGTGCGGAACTCCTTCCACTCGGTGACGATGGCCAGCGCATCCGCGCCCTGTAGCGCCGCCGCGGCCGAGTCGACGATCGACAGCCCGGCCACGCCGCCCATCACGCGCGCCGCCTCCTGCGCCGCCAGCGGGTCGTAGGCACGCACCTTCGCGCCACGGCGCGTCAGCTCGGCCACGATCACGCGGCTGGGCGCCTCGCGCATGTCGTCGGTGTTGGGCTTGTAGTCGCGATGTCGGCACCCAACCGCTCGGCCACCCGCGACAGCTCGTTCATGAAACTGATCCGCGTGGCTAGCATGACGTTGGCGGCGTACTTGGTGAACTTGTCGCCGGCGCCCACCGGCACATCCTTCAAGCCATCGAGTGCGGCCAAGAAAAGGTCACTTGGGTGCAACGAGCGAGACCGGTTCACGAAGTGGCGCTGTGGCAAGGTGCTTGCCGCGCTGGTGTCGAGCCTCAAGCGAGCACCTTCAAATCGTGTTTCTCAACCACGGCCAGCAGTTTGAGCGCCATACCGCTCGGCCGCTTCGTGCCGGCTTCCCATTTCTGAACCGTGGATTCGCTGGTGTTCAGGTAGCGCGCGAACACGGGCTGGCTGACGTGCGCCTGCTCGCGGATTCGCTTGATCCGCAGCGGCGCGATCACTGGCAGCGCAGCAAGGCACGACTCGTCGAAACCGCGCATCGTGGCCTTGTCGATGGTGCCGGCCCGGTGCAACCCCAGAGCGGCGCTGTGGATGGCCTCGAATGCGTCACTCTTGAACTTTGTCTTACTCGTCATGACAGATCTCCAGTAGGTCGCCGTTGCGCAATTCGATGTTGACCTCGGACACCGTCATGCGTGCGTACGCAGCCGCCAGCTTCCTTGGCCAGACGGTACTTCGTCAGGCCAAGCGGCTTCAAGAATTCCTCGTCCAGCATCTCGCCGGGCGACACAGGGGCAACGGTACGCATCTTCATGCTCCTTCAGTGGTAGTCCACGATCTCGACGTTCTTCGGGCCTTCTGCATCGCATTGGCGGCGTATTTGGTGAACTCGGCGCTGCGCACAGGTTAGCCTGCCCCCAAGCCGACTGCGGCGTCGCCCCCCAAGGGGGCCGAGGCCCGCGGCTCCAAGCCGACCTGCGTCGGCTTGGACGGGCCGAGGAGTGGCCGCGTCTCGCGGCCATGCGGCCTGCAAGGCTCGCCCGCTTGGGGCAGCCCGGCGCGAGCTAGGCATCCGCTGCCTCGAAGGCAGCTACTGACACTGTGCGTTTTATCGCGACCGACTTGCGAAGCGCCTTGATGCGCTCAATTTGATGCATGGTTTGGGCAGAGAAGTACG
>JANOPR010000093.1:0-4807 GCA_031421955.1 Burkholderiales bacterium | reverse complement strand
GCGTCGATGCCGGGCAGGATGCGCGTGGGCCGCACATTGGCGTACTGGTCGAAGCCCTGGCAGATCTTCAGGCGCAGGCCCCACAGCGTGATGTGGTCGGGGATCTGCGCGTCGCCGGCCGAGCCGAACAGGATCGCGTCCTTGTGCCGTAGCGCGTCCAGCCCGTCGGCCGGCATCATCACGCCGTGGGCGCGGTACCAGTCGCCGCCCCAGCCGAAGTTCTCGAAGGCAAAACCGAAGGCATCGCTCTGAGCCGCCAGCGCCTGCAGGACCTGCTGCCCTGCGGGGATGACTTCCTTGCCGATGCCGTCGCCGGGGATGGTGGCAATTTGATACTTTTTCATTCGAGTCAGCGTCCGAGTTGCTGGTGCCAGGCGGCCCCGATGGCGAATGCTACGTCGGGCGCAGAATGCGCCGATGCCCAAGGGCCCAGGCAAGCGCCGGCACCATCACCATGTCTACGTCGTCGAGCTGTCTGACCGGGTCTGGAACGAAGCCGCGTTTCGCAAGGCCAACCCCGACTACCGACTCGGCAAGCCCTTCGTCTACGTCGGCATGACCGGCCTGGACCCGGACCTGCGTTTCGACCGCCACAAGGCCGGCTTCCAGTCCAACCGCTATGTCTTCGAGCACGGCCTGCGCCTGCTGCCCGCGCTGTACGAGGTCTACAACCCGATGCCCTACGAGGCCGCGCGGGAAATGGAGGTCGAGCTGGCGATCGGCCTGCGCGAAGCGGGCTATGGGGTGTGGCAGGCCTGAGGGCCTGCGCAATGCCGCGCCGCATGCGGTCTGATTTAACGATCGCTGTGCGGGCGACGCCGCCGACGCGCCACAGTAATCATGTTCACTGCTTGGCGCCAATCAATTCTCCACTGTCCTGCGGCGATGCCGATAAGAGGGCGTAGAGTGCGGCGCCGAGCCTGCGTCGCTGGTACGGCCAATGGAATTTGAAGTTTCGATAGCGGAGAAATCATGTTGGACGGCAAGCAATTGATTCGGATGGGCTTGGCCGCGATGGTCGCGGTATGCAGCCTCGGCAGCGTGACCCAGGCCAGCGCGCAGCAGTACCTGCGCATCGGCACCGGCGGCACCTACTTTCCCATCGGCACCTTGATCGCGGGCATCGTGTCGCAGCCACAGAAGATCGTCGCCACGGCGCAGCCCAGCAACGGCTCGCTGGGCAATGTGATTGCGGTCACGAGTGGTGCGCTGGAGACCGGCTTCAGTCAGGCCGACGTCGCCACCTGGGCCAAGAGCGGCACCGGAATTTTCGAGGGTCGCGGCAGCCATCCAAGCCTTCGCCTGATTGCCAACCTGTATCCGGAGAGCTTGCACGTGGTCGTGCG
Source organism: Burkholderiales bacterium (assembly GCA_031421955.1). Classification (GTDB taxonomy): domain Bacteria; phylum Pseudomonadota; class Gammaproteobacteria; order Burkholderiales; family Burkholderiaceae_C; genus CADEEN01. The sequence goes on along the minus strand of JANOPR010000093.1, from coordinate 3,461 downwards.
CAAGGACTCGGGCATCAAGACCGTGGCAGACCTGAAGGGCAAGCGAGTGGCCCTGGACGAGCCTGGATCGGGCACGCTCATCGGCGCGCGCCAAGTGCTGGCGCAGTACGGCCTGAAGGAAGCCGACATGCAGCCCGAGTACATCAAGCCCAACCAGGCCGGCAACAAACTGATCGCGGGCTCACTTGACGCCTTCTTCTTCCTCGGCGGCACGCCTGCCGCGGCGATTGCAGAACTGGCGGCTTCCGGCCTGGGCATTGCACTGCTCCCGATCGACGGGCCTCAGGCCGAACGCCTGCGCGCCAGCAGCCCGTTCTTTCACGCCGACACGATCCCGGCGGAAACCTACAAGGGCGTTGCCGGCGTTCAGACGCTGGCTGTCGGCGCGCAATGGGTCACCAGCGACAAGGTCAATGCCGACCTCGTCTACCAGGTCACGAAGACGCTGTACAGCGACGCGGCGCAGAAGACGTTGGCCAGCGGGCACCCCAAGGGCAAGTTCATCACCCTGGACAACGCCGTCAAGGGCGCCGGCATCGCGTTTCATCCCGGCGCCGAACGCTTCTACCGCGAAGTGGGGATGCTGAAATAGCATGAAATTTCGCCTGACGGTCGGCCCCGCCCTGTTGGCGGGCGTGACCGGGCTCGTGGTCACGGCATTCGTGGCCTACAGCCTGGTGCGCGAACGCGCCACCGCCATCGAAGTGGCCCGCTCGGAAACCCAGAACTTCGCCAGCGTGCTGGAAGAGCACGCGCGCCAATCGTTGCGGCGCATCAGCACTGTGCTGGCCCTGGCCGATGCCGAATGGATGCAAGCGCGTGCCCAGGGCATCAAGGACCCGGCGCAACTGGCTCAACGGCTGAGAGACCTGTTGCCTCATGACCGGATCATCGGCTCCCTCCTGGTGCTGGATGCTTCGGGCGCGGTCGTGCTGTCCACGCGAGTCGGCGAAGTCGGCCTTGCCGATTCGAGGTTGGAACGTGACTACTTCAGCCCGCATGTGCGCGGTGCCGATCGTGAATTGGTGTTTGGTGCACCCGAGCTCGGCCACGACGACAAGCTGTGGATTCTGCCGATCAGCCGGCGCATCAGCACGGCGGATGGCAAGTTTGCCGGCGTGCTCGTGGCCATGGTCCATACCGCGCATTTCCAGCCGTTCTACGATTCCATCGACCATCGCGCCGGCGGCTTCGTCGCGCTGTTCCTCTCGACCGGCTGGGCCGCCGTCAGTTCACCTGGCGACAACACCATCATGGGCCGGAGCTGGTCGGACACGCCGCTGTTCCGTCAGCATGTCCCCAACTGGCCCACCGGCACGGTGCGCGAAGCGTTGCTGGACGACGGTATCGAACGCATCTACAGCTACCGGGCATTGAACGACTACCCGGTGGTCGTGAGCTATGCCCTGTCGATGCCGACCTTGCTCGCACCATGGCGTCAAGTCGCGTTGCGCGACACCCTGCTGCTCCTGATCGGGCTGACCGCCTTGTCGCTCATCACGGTCGTCCTGAACCGCCATGAGCGGCGGCGCCGCGAGACCGAGACCGACTTGCGCATCGCCGCGACCGCGTTCGAGGCCCAGCAGGGGATCATCGTCACCGACGCCAACACGGTGATCCTGCGGGTCAACCGCGCCTTCACCACCGTCACCGGCTACAGCGCCGAGGAAGCCACGGGCCAGACGCCGGATTTCCTGAGTTCCGGCCTCGACGATGCGATCCCTCGAGCCGCGATGCGGGACAGCTTGCAGCGCACGGGAACGTGGCATGGCGAGATCTGGCACAAGCGCAAGGACGGTGAGCCGTATCCCGGATGGCACGTGATCACGGCGGTGAAGGACGAAGCGGGCCGGACGACGCACTTTGTGAGCACCTTCGCCGACATCACCGCGCGCAAGCAAGCCGAAGCCGAGATCAAGCGGCTCAACGCCGGTCTCGAACAGCGAGTGCTCGAGCGCACCACGGAACTCGCCACCGTCAACCAGTCGCTGGTGAAGGCCATGCGCGCCGCCGAGGCCGCCAGCAATGCCAAGAGCACCTTCCTGGCCAACATGAGCCACGAAATCCGCACGCCGTTGAACGCCATCATCGGCATGACGCATCTGCTGCGCAGCGCCGCGCCCACGCCGGAGCAGGCGCCGCGCCTGGGCAAGATCGACGTCGCTGCAACGCACCTGCTGGCGGTCATCAACGACATCCTCGACATCTCCAAGATCGAAGCCGGCAAGCTCGAGCTGGAACAGACCGACTTCCTGTTGGCCACGGTGTTCGACCAGGTGCAATTGCTCATCTCCGATGCCGCCCATGCCAAGGGCTTGGCCGTCGAAGTGGATGTCGACGGCGTGCCGCAGTGGCTGCGGGGTGATGCAACGCGGCTGCGCCAGGCGCTCCTGAATTACGCCAGCAACGCCGTCAAGTTCACCGAGCGAGGGACCATCACGCTGCGCGCCGCGATGGAACAAGACAGCGATGACGGGATCCAGTTGCGTTTCGAGGTCATCGACACCGGCGTCGGCATCGAGCCCGAGAAGTTGGCGCCGCTGTTCCGCGCCTTCGAGCAGGCCGATCTGTCGACGACGCGGCAATACGGCGGCACGGGGCTCGGCCTGGCCATCACGCGCCGGCTGGCCGCGTTGATGGGCGGCCACGCTGGCGTAGACAGCGAACCGGGTCGGGGCAGCCGGTTCTGGTTCACCGCCCGCCTGCGGCGCGGCTCGGGCGTGGTGCCCGATGACGCAACGTCCGGCTCGAAGGCCGCGTCCGCCGTCGACGAGCTGCGTCGCCGCCACGCCGGCGCCAGGCTGCTGCTGGCCGAAGACAACGCCGTCAACAGCGAAATCTCCGTGGCCATGCTGCACAACGCCGGATTGACGGTGGACGTGGCGGTGAATGGCCGCGATGCCGTCGAAATGGCGCGCGCCACCGCCTACCGCCTGATCCTGATGGATGTGCAGATGCCGCTGATGGACGGGCTTGAAGCCACGCGCGCCATTCGCGCCCTGCCCCTGCGCGCCACAACCCCGATCCTGGCCATGACGGCCAACGCGTTCGACGAGGACCGGCGCGCCTGCATGGCCGCGGGCATGAACGCCTTTGTCGCCAAGCCGGTCAATCCCGACGCGCTCTACGCTGCGCTGCTGCAATGGTTGCCGGTGCTGGCCCCGACATGGGAGGACGCATCGGGGCGCGGGCAGGCCAAGGCGGTCGAGCCCAGCGCGGCGCGATAGCAGTGCCACGCCGAGCGCGGCGCCGCGGCGCCGCGCGCTACCGCGTCACCGCAGTCCCAGAGTGCCAGGCTCAGGCCGCGGGCGTCGCCGGCCTGAGCATCCACTCATGCGCCGGGTCGTTGCGAAAAACCCAGAGCCGCTGCGGCCCGGCCATCACGTTGAGGTAGTAGAGGTCGTAGCCATGCGGGGCGACGACCGGGTGGTAGCCGCGCGGCACCATCACCACGTCATGGT
>JANOPR010000092.1:0-3847 GCA_031421955.1 Burkholderiales bacterium | reverse complement strand
GATGCGCGCCAGCAGCGCCTGCGCCGCGTCGGCCGCGATTCTGCCCTTGGCCACCAGTCCGTCGAGCATGGTCGCCAGCTTGCTCTTGGCGGTGGCTGCAGCGCCTTCGCGCGCGTCGTGCAGCAGCACGGCGTGCCCAGCCTGTGCGGCCACTTGCGCGATGCCGGTGCCCATGATGCCGGCGCCGACCACGAGCACGGGGACTTGCTGAAGTGTGATGTCGCTCACTTTGCAGTCCAGGCTGCGGGCCGTTTGGCCAGGAATGCGGCAAAACCTTCGCGCGCTTCTTCGGTACCGCGCACGCGGCTGATGGTCTGCGCGGTCAGCTCACGCACGGTCGGCGTGATCGGGCCGACTTCGAGCTGCGCGAACAGCTGCTTGATTTCGCGCTGGGCTTGCGGGCCGCCGGCGAGCAGCTCGCTGACGACGGCATCGACAGCGGCGTCAAGCCCCTCCAGCGGCGCCACGCGGTGCACGAGGCCCAAGCTCAACGCGTCGGCCGCACCGAGCCGCGTGGCGCACAACGCCAGTCGCTTGGCTTGCCGCTGGCCCACCGCGTTGACGAGGTAGGGGCCGATGACCGCGGGCAGGATGCCGAACTAGACCTCGCTGACCGAGAAGGCGGCGTTGTCAGCGGCGACGGCGATGTCGCAGGCGCAGGCCAGGCCGACGCCGCCGCCGAGCACGGCCCCCTGCACCCGGGCGATGACGGGCTTGGGACAGGAGTCGATACGCGAGAGCATCGCGGCAAAACCGCGCGCGTCTGCGAGGTTGGCCTCGCGCGAAGCGATGCTGGCGCGCTGCATCCACTGCAGGTCCGCGCCGGCGCTGAAGTGCCTGCCCTCCCCCGCAAGCACGATCACGCGCACGCTGGCGTCTCCTGCGAGCTGCTTGAACGCAGCATCGAGCTCGGCAATCATGGCCTCGTCGAAGGCGTTGAACACGGCCGCGCGCGACATCGTCACCTGGGCCACGCCCGCGGCGCGCTGCGTGATCAGCAGGGCAGCCATCAGTAGGTCTCCAGGTGCAGGCGGCCCTGCGCCTTCAGCGCCGCGGCGACTTCAGTCCACACCAGCCCCGCGTCATTCGCGACGTCGCGCAGCGCCAGCACGACGCCCTCCTCCATCGCCTTCAGGCCGCAGACATAGAAGTAGGCGTTCGGGTCGGCGAGCAGTGGCGCCAGGCCCGCCGCGCGCTCGCGCATCAGGTCTTGCACATAGCGCTTGGGTGCACCCGGTGTGCGCGAGAACGCGAAGTGGATGTCGATGAAATCCTTGGGCAGGTTCTGCAGCGGGCCGAAGTAGGGCAGCTCTTCCTGGGTGCGTGCGCCGAAGAACAGCAGCAGCTTGCCGCCCTCGAACTCGGTCAGTCCTTTCAACGCGCGCTCGCGCAGGCGCCGCCGCCACTCGGTCATCGCACGCATCGGTGCGCTGCCGGTGCCGGTGCAGATCATGACGATGTGCGAGCGCGGGTGGTTGGGCATCAGGAAGCTGGCGCCGAAGGGGCCGACCACCTGCACGCGCTCGCCCACATTCAGGTCGCACAGGTAATTGCTGGCCACGCCACGCACCGGCTGGCCCTGGTGATCTTCGAGCACGCGCTTGACGGTCAGCGAAGTGTTGTTGTAGCCCGGGCGCTCACCATTGCGCGGGCTGGCGATCGAGTACTGACGCGCGTGGTGCGGCCGGCCCTTGGCATCGACGCCGGGCGGCAGGATGCCGATCGACTGGCCTTCGAGCAGCGGCATCGTCGCCGTGCCGAAGTCGAGCACGATGTGGTGGGTGTCGTAGTCTCGGCCCACCGCCGTGACGCGCACATTGCCGGTCACGGTGGCGCTGATCGACTTGTCATGCGCCTGCGGGCCGTACAGCTGGGTCTGGGCCTGTGCCGCCGACCATGGCGCCTGCGTGGCGCTGTAGTCGGCGCTGCTGAACCTGGCGTTACCGCGCGCCGCAGCAACCGCGGGCGCAGCGGCGGCACGCACCGGCGCCATGGTCGTGGCCATCGCAGCGTCATCGCCGGGCGGTGCCACATCGACCTCGGCGGGCAGCATGTCCCAGCCCAGCTGTTCATGCAGACCGTAGGCCTTGATGCGGGGCAGCGTGCGCCAGTTGTCGATCGACCCGGTCGGGCAAGGCGCGATGCAGGCCATGCACAACTCGCACTTGTCGACATCGACGACGTAGTTTCGATCGTCGTGCGTGATCGCGCCGACGGGGCAGGTGGCCTCGCAGGTGTTGCAGCGGATGCAGATCTCGGGATCGATCAGGTGCTGCTTGATGACACTGAGCTCTGGCGTGAGCATGTGGCTTTCAGTTGAACCTGAGGTACTCGAAGTCCATCGGCTGGCGGTTGACGCCGACTGCCGGCGGCGCGATCCAATGGGCGAAGCGGCCGGGCTCGACCACGCGACCCATCAATGATGCGACAAAGGCACGGTCTTCGTCGCTCGGCAGCCATTCGTGGACATGCGCGTTCCACTCGGCCTCGCCAACCACGCGTCCGTCAGGCGACACCTTGACGCCCGACAGCGCGCCGATGTTGCGATGAAAGGCCTTGTGCGGCACGCTTAGGCGCTGCGGCAGGCCGGCCTTCTCGAGCACCTTGTTCCAGCGGCCGACACCGGCGACCGAGTCCTTGATGAAGTCGTCACGCAGCACTTCGTTGAGCGCGTTCAGCATCGGCACCTGCTTTTCCACCAACTGGCCGCCGACGGCCTCGAGCACGCGGTAGGTCTGGCCCTTGAGCACATGGTCGTCGTCGCGCTTGCCTTCTTCGAAGCGGCCCTTCAGGCCCGAGCTGTAGAAGATGGCCGCGTTGCTCGACTGGTCGGAGCCGAACAGGTCGATCGTGACGCTGTAATGGAAGTTGAGGTAGCGCTGCAGCGTGGGCAGGTCGATCACGCCGGCGGCGCGCAGCTTGGCCACATCGTCGGTCTGCAAGGCGTTCATCTGCTGCGCCGTGCGCTGGATCACGCGCGCCACGCCGCTCTCGCCGACGAACATGTGGTGCGCCTCCTCGGTGAGCATGAACTTGGTGGTTCGCGCCAGCGGGTCGAACGCGCTCTCGGCCAGCGCGCAGAGCTGGAACTTGCCGTCGCGGTCGGTGAAGTAGGTGAACATGAAGAAGGCCAGCCAGTCGGGCGTGGCCTCGTTGAAGGCGCCGAGGATGCGCGGGTTGTTCTCGTCACCGCTGCGGCGCTCGAGCAGGGCTTCGGCCTCCTCGCGCCCATCGCGGCCGAAGTGCTTGTGCAGCAGGTAGACCATGGCCCACAAGTGGCGCCCTTCCTCGACGTTGACCTGGTACAGGTTGCGCAGGTCGTACTGGCTCGGACAGCTCAGCCCCAGGTGCCGTTGCTGCTCGACCGAGGCCGGCTCGGTGTCGCCCTGGGTGACGATGATGCGGCGGAACTGCGAGCGCAGTTCGCCCGGGACCTGTTGCCAGACCGGCTCGCCGAAATGGTCGCCAAAGCCGATGGTGCGGTCCGCGACCGGATCAGCCAGAAATATCCCCCATCTGTAGTCGGGCATTTTCACGGCGCCGTAGCTGGCCCAGCCTTCGGCATCGACGCCGATCGCAGTGCGCAGGTAAACATCCGCCGCGGCCGAGTCGCGCGGTCCCATTTCCTTCCACCAGTCGAGGAACCTCGGCTGCCAGTGCTCCAGCGCGCGCTGCAGCGTACGGTCGTTGGCCAGGTCGACGTTGTTGGGGATTCTTTCTGAATAGTTAATGCTCACCTAAATCTCCTAAACCTTGTCACCGCAAAGGCGCAAAGGACGCAAAGGAAAGCAAAGAAATGATATGAAAACTGGCGCTCCCATTCGAGCGCAACGGAGAGACTTCCGCG
>JANOPR010000091.1:0-3178 GCA_031421955.1 Burkholderiales bacterium | reverse complement strand
GCGCAACCCATGCGTTTCGCTCGCCGCTTCAGGTCTTCGCACAGATGCTCAATCTCGCCCATCAACCCTCAACCCAACTTCATTGACCAGCGTGTTGCGCTTGGGACTTGAAACCGCCCTTCAAAGACTTCATTGAAACTTGAAGTCGGCCGGAAGAGGCGGAACGTTCTTCATAGTTTCAATCAAGACAGCTTTGGCTCGCTCGTACAGTTGACAAAGCAGCGCAAAGTCGTCGGCGGGCCATACGTTGCTAAAGGCGATGTGTCCGACAACTCGGTCTTGCGCACCGACATCATCGAAGTTCATAGCCACCGGGTATCGACCCTTCCACTCCGTGATTCGCGTCGTGCGTTCGAGAAGTTCCCCTTCCTGCTCAGAAACCGAAATGACCGCGAGACTGAACAGCGCGGCAAGGTCGTGCCCATTGCCGTGCCACTTTCTCAGTCGACCCTTTGACACCAAGGTAGGGTCACGGCACACAACGATCCCTTTCGCAAGATTCTCAAGGGCAAAGCCAAAGACCATGAAGCAAACCGCGCAGGTGGTGCCACCCGTATCGGGACGCACGAAGCCTGGGCTGGTCCAGCTGGCGAGAACCGTCGCCCCGAGCTCCGAACCAGGGTTGCGTGAGTGCGCGTTTCCGGCAATCCAAAGGTCTTCTGCCGCCTGCCTAAGCGTCCGGGCGTGATCTAACCATGATGTCGGCTCGGCGGCGGTGTAGCGGACCCGCTGTAGCCACGACTCATCGTTTTCAGTCATCCTGCCACCGCAGAGCACCCTACCGAAGACTCCCGGAACATTCTGTCGCCACCGTGTGAATTGCGGGCTACGTGTTGTCGCCAGCACCGTAAAGTGGTTGGATCCATCCTGATGTTGCCACGGATGACAACAAGCAGATGGATATGCGGGCCAGCACTGGATACTGATCGACGATGCGGTCATGGAGTCGGGGAGCACCTGCGACACGGTCAGCTCGATGGCGCACGCAGACGAGCGCATCGCCAGCCTTCCGGTCGAGCATCGTCGCGCCGGCCCGGTCGGGTGGCAGCCCGTCAAGCTGGGCCCCGCGGCGCGCAGCTACAGTCACGCTGGCGACTCTCTCTTCACTCGAAACCCCCATGGACATGCAACTCCAGGGCCGTACGGCCCTCGTCACCGGCGCCAGCGTCGGCATCGGGCGCGGCATCGCGCTGGCCCTGTCCGCCGAGGGCGTGCAGCTTGCACTGACGGCGCGGCGCATCGACAAGCTGCGCGAGCTGGCGGCCGAGATCACGGCGGCGGGTGGGCCCTCGCCGGTGCTGATCGAGCAGGACATGCTGGCTGCCGATGCGGCGCAGCGCGTGGCCGCTGCGGCGCAGGCGGGCCTGCAGCGCGTGGACATTCTGGTCAACAACGCGGGCGGCTCGCGTGCGTTCAAGGACTTGCATGTCAGCGAGGCGGCGTGGGATGAAGCCTTCGCGCTCAACTTCCACCGCCCGCGCCAGTTGGGCGACGCGCTGGTCGACGCGATGATGGTCCGCCGCTGGGGCCGCATCATCAACATCACGGGCAAGAGCGAGCCCGACCATGTCAACGGCGCGTTCTGCGCCAAGGCCGGCATCCACAGCTGGGCCAAGGGCTTGAGCCGGATGGTCGGCGGCCACGGCATCACCGTGAACTGCCTTGCGCCGGGGCGCATCCACAGCGAGCAGATCTTGCGCAACTACACGCCGGAGTACCGCCAGTGGCAGTGCGAGAACGAGATTCCGATGGGCCGCTACGGTGAGCCGCAGGACCTGGCGGCGCTGGTGGTGTTTCTGGCCAGCCCGCTCGCCAGCTACATCACCGGTACCGTGATCCCGGTGGACGGGGGTTTGCGCCGCTACCAGTTCTGACCGAATTGCGCGACAACCGCGCAGCCCACAAGGAGACACCGCATGTTGCTCAATCGTCGCCAGGTCCTGGCCACCACCACCGCGCTGGCCCTGCCCGGCCTGCACGCGCAGACCGCCTGGCCGCGCCAGTCGATCCGGTTCGTCGTGCCGTTCGCGCCGGGCGGCACATCGGAAATCGTCGCCCGCACGGTGGCCCATGAGCTGACCAAACAGCTCGGCCAGACCGTGTTCGTCGACAACAAGGGCGGCGGCGCGGGCATCCCGGCCATGACCGACGTGGCCAAGGCCACGCCCGACGGCCACACCATCATCCTGGGCCATGTCGGCTCGCTGGCGGTCAACCCGATCATCTTTCCGAACCAGCCCTTCGACGTCAACAAGGACTTCGTTCCCGTGACGATGCTGGCCAAGGTGCCCAACCTGTTCGTCGTCCACCCCGATGTGCCGGCGCAGAACTTCAAGGAGTTCGTGGCCTACGTGAAGCAGAACCCGGGCAAGCTGAACTACGGCTCGGCCGGCAATGCCAGCGCCGGGCACCTGGCGATGGAGTACCTGAAGCTGGTCACGGGCATGTTCATCGTGCACATCCCGTACCGCGGCACCGGCCCGCAACTCACCGACCTGCTGGCCGGCCGCACCCAGGCGAGTTCGGCCGGGCTGCCGGCGCTGATCCCGCACATCCGGGCCGGCAAACTGCGCGCGATCGCAGTCGGCACCGCACAGCGCCTGGCCCAGTTGCCCGACGTGCCGACCGTGGCCGAGATGGGCTTCAAGGATTTCGAGACCTCGCAGTGGTACGGCATCCTGGCGCCGGCCGGCACGCCGCGCGACGTGGTCAAGCGCCTGCAGGAGGAGTCGTTGAAGGCGCTGAAGTCGAACTCCGTGACCGAGCGCTTCGCCAGCGACAGCGCGGTCGGCGGCGGCGGGCCGCCGGAAGAATTCGCGGCCTACATCGCGCAGCAGCAGAAGATCTGGAAAGAGATCGTGCTGCGCGCGGGGATCAAGCCCGACTGAGGCAGCTGGCGTTCAACCGCGCAAGCACGCGCGGTTGGCCATGGCCCCACTCGGCCCCGCTGCAGCGCTCGTCAAGATCGCTACCGCGCGAGGCAGGCGGCCCGGGCACGCGTTCTCCGGCCCACGCTCGCGGGGAACCCGTGTGGCGCACCCAGATCACCGCCTCAACGCCGCCTTGGGCCTCCATGCCGTGTGGCGACCGCGAATGGGGCCTGCGCCCGCATACCCGAACCGCCTGCCCGGATCGATCGCGGTGGTCGGGCACGGGAACCACAATCGTTGCCGCAGGG
>JANOPR010000090.1:0-4460 GCA_031421955.1 Burkholderiales bacterium | reverse complement strand
GTTGTCTTCACGCATTCTCCGCTGTGGGACTACTACCCGCGCTGGAATTTCCAGGTTTCGGACAACAAGGAGATCCGCCAGATCCTCAGCAAGTTCAAGGCCGTCACGGCCTTCCACGGCCATGTGCACCACACCGTCTATAACAAGATCGGCAACCTCACGTCGATCGGCACCATGAGCACGTCGTGGCCCTGGCCCTACCCGCCGGTCAAGCTGCCCTATCCGGAGTTCCAGCAGTACCGAGCCGACCCGGCCAACACGGCTGATGGCATGGGCTCCGCCTCGGTCGACTTCAACGCGGGCGGCGGGGCGTTCGTAAAGTACGAGCCGTTCGCCGAGTCGCTCCAGCCGCGCATCAAAAACGGCTTCAAAGCCTAAGTGGAGACAAGAACATGAGCATGCAAACCAAACTCTTGACGCGCGTGGCGATGCCGCTGGTAGCCCTGGCAGTTCTGGCCACTGCCACGGTCGTGACGGCGCGCGAGCCGTTCACGAAGGCAGAGCTGAAGGACATGGACGACAAGCTGACGGCTTCGGCCAAACGAGGCTACGACATGTGGTACGGCGCGCGCGCCGACATGGCCAACAACGGGCTGGCCTGCGCCAACTGCCACCCTGACGGTGCCGCCACCAATCCGCAATCGTTCCCGAAATACATGCCGCAGGTGGACAAGGTCATTGCCTACCGCGACATGGTCAACTGGTGCATCGAGAACCCTCAGGGTGGCAAGGCCCTGGACGCAACCAGCACCGACATGGTCGCGCTCGAGGCCTACTCCTACTACATGCACCGCGGCGTGCGGATCGACACCGGTAACCAAACTCACCAGACCGCCGGCCCGACGCCCAAGAACGCGCGCGGCCTGAATGTCAAGGGCACGGGGATCGGCTTCGACAAGTGATTTCACCGCCGTGCGGGGGATACGGCGCCCGCAAGCCAAAGGTGTTGTGGTGGGTGCTGTTCCTTGCCGGCGTGTCGGCGTGGCCGGGCGTTGTCGCGCAGCAGGCGTGTAGCAGCGGCACATCGTCGTTGCCCGCGGTGCGTTTCCAGGACACCGGCGACGGGACGGTCACGGATCTGGAGTCCAAACTGGTGTGGATGCGATGTTCCAGCGGCCAGCAATGGCTGGGCAAGCGCTGCGTCGGCGCTGCTGAGGTGCACGGCTGGATCGAGGCGCAGCGGTACGCCGACAAGGTCAACCGCGATGGCGCTGCGTTCTTCAACGATTGGCGCGTGCCCTCGCTGCGCGAACTGGCGACGATCACCGACCGCGGGTGCAAGGACCCGCGCACGAACCTCTCCGTCTTTCCTGGCACGCCCGCGGCGCCGTTCTGGTCGTCCACGCCGCGCCCCGGCGAAGGCGCCGGCGAACGTGTCCTGGCGCTGAGCTTCGGCGGCGAGGGCGTGATGCTCGCCCGCAAGGACGAGCGCTTTCACGTGCGGCTGGTTCGTACGGGCCCGTGAAACGAGGCGCCATGCGAGCGAATCCTTGTCCGCGGCTCTGCACGCAACGAAGGCGCCTGCTGCAGGGCGCCGCCGCGATCGCCTCGCTGGGCATGGTGGCGCTTCCCGCGGCACACGCCGCGGCGAAGGCAGTGGGGGTCGATCCCGCCGGCGCCTTCGCGGCGAAGACCTTCGCCGAGGCCATCGGCGCGCTCGGCAGTGTGCCTGTGCCGAGTTCGTTGATCACGCTCGACGCCCCAGCCATCGCAGAAAACGGCGCCATCGTGCCGATCACGGTATCGAGCGCATTGCCAGGCGCGTGCGAGATCCTGCTGCTCGTCGACGGCAACCCGCAGCCGGTGGCAGCGCGGTTCACGATCCCTTCCGGTACGGAGCCGTTTGTCGCCACGCGCATCCGCATGGCAGGCAACGGCACGGTCTATGCGGCGATCCGTACCGACGACGGACGGTTGTATGCCGCCGCCTGCGCGATCGAGGTCACGGTCGGTGGCTGCGGCTGAGACCGAGGGCACGATGGATCGGTCGATGCGCACGATCCGCATCCGGGCACGCCTGGACAACGGTGTGGCCGATGTCCGCATCCTGATGCTGCACCCGATGGAAACCGGCATGCGTGTGGATGAAGCCGGCAAGGTGGTGCCGGCCCATCACATCACCGACGTCGTGGTGACCTTGGCCGAGCGCACTGTCTTTTCGGCACGCTTGAGCATCGCCGTCTCGCGCGACCCGCTGATCGCTTTCCGTGTCGCTGGCGCCAAGGCTGGCCAACGCCTGCGTGTCGTCTGGAACGACAATATCGGCGATTCCCGCGCCAGCGAAGCCGTGATCACCTGAACCCACGCCATGTCCCGATTCCCGCGAAGTCAACGGGACCGGTTCGATGCAAATTCCGATGATCCCGATGGTCTAGCCTCAGGGGTTCACTCTAGTTCTGCACGACTTCGTTGATCTCGACGACCACGCCGCTGGCGCTGTTGGCGATCGGGGCGCTGCGCCCAGCCAGGTCGCCCGGGCTGGGCTGGGCCTGTCCGCTCTTGCTGACGCGTGCGTCGATCACGATCTTCGGAAACTGCGACAGACGCATCTCCGGCGACATGGCCATCGCGTCGTCGAGCTTAAAGGCCAGCGGCAGGTCCTTGACCTGTGCGCGCACGATGGCCAGCGGCATGCGCGGCCCTTCGGCGGCGCGCGCGAGCACGAACACGGTGTCATTGGACGCGGCCTGGGCCGCCACCGACGCAGCCAGGCGCACGGTGCCGCTGACGCCGGTGCCAGTGGAAGCCATGGCCGTGGCCGCTGGTGCCGCCGCCAACGCCATACCGCCAAGCGAGCGCGCCTCGACAATGCCGCCCTTCACTTGCTCACGCAAGGGGCTCTCGGGCGGCGCTGCAGCAACGAGCGTTTCCCAGTAGCGCACCGCACGGGCGTAGTCCTTGCGATTGAATGCCGCGCTGCCGGCCAGCGCCAGTCCCTTCAAGTTGTCGGGTTCGATCTTCAGCGCGCGCTCGATCAGGATCATCGGCTGGCCTTCGAGGTGGCGGTCGTTCTTTACCGCGAGCGCGTCGGCATAGTCGACCAGCAGGCGGGCGTTGTTGCCGTCCAGCGCCAGCGCCTTCTCGAACGCCGGCAGCGCTTCGGGCAGCCGGCCCATCCGCAAATAGGAGCCCGCCAGCACGGCCCAGCCTTGGGCGTTATCGGGTTGCTCCTTGAGCTGTCCTGCCAGGCGCTCGACTGCAGCCTCGAACTCCGCGGCGACCGCGCTGCTCGCGTGCGGTAAGCCATCGGCCTCGCCGATCGGCACCTGGCCAGTGATGAGGCTGGGCGAGCCGGTCCAGGTGTAACCCGCCACGGCAAACACGAGGGCGACCACCCATAATCCGGCAACCAGGCGCACCGCGGGACGGACGACGGTCTCGGCAGCGTCCGCGGCCGGCGCGACCAGCTGGTCGGGCAACGTGCGTTCGAGGCGCACCTTCTCCTGCTCGTACTCCTGCACGCCGATCGCGCCGCTCGCATGGCGCGCCTGCAATTGCTGCAACTGACTGCGCAGCGCAGCGATGGGGTCGGTCATGGTGTCGAGGTGAGCGCGAGCGCGTTGGCCGGATCGTCAAGCCGCGGCAATGAAAACGCCGGCGCCGACGTGCTGATCGGCGGCGAGGGCACTGCGCGTGGGTTCAGGCCGAGCCCCGCAATCAGGCAGCCCACCCGCACAACTAAAGGCGCCAGCGGAACGATGAACTTCAAATGCTTCATGCAGTGCTTGCTCCCGCAGTGCTGCCGACAGTCAGTTCGCGCCGCGCCAGCCGGTAGCGCCGGTCGCTGGCGGCCAAAAGACCGCCGAGCGCCATCAGCATGCAGCCGCCCCAGATCCAGGTGACGAAGGGCTTGTAGTACACGCGCACCACCCAGGCGTCGCCCTTCGACGGGTGGCCGAGCGAGACGTAAATGTCGCCGCTGATGCGGCTGCGGATCGCGGCCTCGGTCATCGGGCTGGTCTGCACGCGGTAGACGCGCTTCTCGGGCCACAGTTGCGCTTGTTCCTGGCCGTTGCGGCTCAGGATCACCAGGCCTTGCGCGGCGGTGTAGTTGGGGCCCTGCACCTCGCGCACGCCCTTGAAGGTGAAGACCCAGCCGTTGACCTCGGTGGTGTCGCCCAGGCCCATGTCGACGTCGCGCTCGACCTCGTAGGTCTTGACCATCGTGACGCCGAAGATGAACACCGCGATGCCCAGGTGCGCGACCATCATGCCGATCGTCGCGCGGGGAATCTGCGACAGGCGGTTGAGCACCGACGCTCGCACGCCGCCGGCCGGCCGCACGCGCTCCCACAGGTCGGTGGCGATCGAAGCGACAACCCAGAACGCGAGCAGCAGGCCCAGGCCACCCGTCCACGAAATCTTGCCTTCGATCAGCTCGGTGGCCACCGCAGCGACGATGGCCACGCCGGCCGCCCAGCGCAAACGCCGCGCGAGGTCGGGCAACTCGGAGCGTTTCC
>JANOPR010000089.1:0-3378 GCA_031421955.1 Burkholderiales bacterium | reverse complement strand
GCCCATGTCCAGGAGGTTGACGAAGTAGTCGTTGGTCAGGGTGCCGGGCTGCTTGGTGAAGACGCCGTGGTGGGCCTGCCCCACGTTGGCGTTCAGCGCGCGCAGGCCGCCGATCAGCACCGTCATCTCCGGCGCGGTCAGCGTCAGCAGGTTGGCGCGGTCCAACAGCAGCTCGGCCGCCGAGCCCTCGCTTGCCTTGCGAACGTAGTTGCGAAAGCCATCAGCCATCGGCTCCAGGGCCGCGAAGGACTCCACATCGGTCTGTGCCTGCGACGCGTCCATGCGCCCGGGCGAGAAGGGCACCTTCACCTCCACGCCGCCCTTCTTCGCCGCGGCCTCGATGGCGGCGCAGCCGCCCAGCACGATCAGGTCGGCCAGCGAGACCTTCTTCCTGCCGCCCTGCTGCGCACCGTTGAAGTCCTTCTGGATCGCTTCCAGCGCCTGCAAGACACCCGCCAGTTCGGCCGGCTGGTTGACCTCCCAGTCCTTCTGCGGCGCAAGGCGGATGCGCGCCCCGTTGGCGCCGCCGCGCTTGTCGCTGCCGCGGAACGTGGCCGCCGACGCCCAGGCCGTCGCGACGAGTTGCGAAGTCGACGGCCCGCAGGCAAGCAGCGTGGCCTTCAGGTCGGCGATGTCCTTGTCACTGACGAGTTCATGGTCGACGGCCGGGATCGGGTCTTGCCAGATCAGCGCTTCCTTGGGCACCAGCGGGCCCAGGTAGCGGGCGATCGGCCCCATGTCGCGGTGCGTCAGCTTGTACCAGGCGCGGGCAAAGGCGTCGGCGAACTCCTGCGGGTTCTTCATGAAGTGCCGCGAGATCTTCTCGTAGGCCGGGTCCATGCGCATGGCCATGTCCGCGGTGGACATCATCGGCGCGTGGCGCTTCGTCGGGTCATGGGCATCGGGCACGGTGCCGGCACCCGCGTCGCCCACGGGCTTCCACTGCTGCGCGCCGGCCGGGCTCCTGGTCAGCTCCCACTCGTAACCGAACAGGGTTTCGAAGTAGCCGCTGTCCCACTTGATCGGGTTGGGCGTCCAGGCGCCTTCCAGGCCGCTGCTGATCGCGTGCACGCCCTTGCCGCTGCCAAAGCTGTTCTGCCAACCCAGGCCCTGCTCCTCGACGCCGGCGCCTTCGGGTGCGGGACCGACATACTTGCCCGGATCGGCGGCGCCGTGGGTCTTGCCGAAGGTGTGGCCGCCGGCGGTGAGCGCCACGGTCTCCTCGTCGTTCATCGCCATGCGGGCGAAGGTCTCGCGGATGTCGCGCGCAGACGCCAGCGGATCGGGGTTGCCGTTGGGGCCCTCCGGATTCACGTAGATCAAGCCCATCTGGACTGCCGCCAGGGGGTTCTCGAGTTCGCGGTCGCCGGTGTGGCGCTTGTCGCCCAGCCACTCGGCCTCGGGGCCCCAGTAGACGGCTTCGTCGGGTTCCCAGACATCGGCACGCCCGCCGGCAAAGCCGAAGGTCTTGAAGCCCATCGACTCCAGCGCGACGTTGCCGGTGAGGACGATCAGGTCGGCCCAGGAGATCTTGCGGCCGTACTTCTGCTTGATCGGCCAGAGCAGGCGGCGCGCCTTGTCCAGGCTGACGTTGTCGGGCCAACTGTTGAGCGGGGCAAAACGCTGATCTCCGGAGCCCGCGCCACCGCGACCATCGCCGATGCGGTAGGTGCCCGCGCTGTGCCAGGCCATGCGGATGAAGAACGGGCCGTAGTGGCCATAGTCGGCCGGCCACCAGTCTTGCGAGTCCGTCATCAGGGCATGCAGGTCCCTGATCACGGCCTGCAGATCCAGGCTCTTGAACTCCTTGGCGTAATCGAACGCCTCGCCCATCGGATTGGACAGCGCGGAGTGCTGGTGCAGGACTTTCAGGTTGAGCTGATTGGGCCACCAACTGGCGTTGCTCGTGGCGCCCGCCATCGTTTGCTTGCTGGCACCGTGCATGACGGGGCACTTGGCTTCGGTTGACATGGTTCTCTCCTCGGGTTGCTTGCAATCTGCGACCCGACCGAGTCTAGGGGTCGGGCGGCGATCGAACCATTGAGTTTCCTTAAACGAGGCGATAGCGCGGGCCGACAACCGCGCTGGCGCGCAACCCCATGGGCGTAGGCACAGCGATTGCGGGAGCGGCGCGGTGCGGTGCGGTGCAGCCAGTGCCGGGACCAAGTCAGCGTCGAGGTTCGCGCACACTGCGTGCGCCCGCGCTCGCTGCGGTGCGTCCGGCTGCATCGGACGCAGGGCGAGGCAAGATCGCGGACTCTTTCCGTGATAGCGTTTCCTTTCCCGATCCACTACAGGCATGCGGAGGCAAAGGGCCATGTCGTACTTTGACCTGGGGTCGTTCAGCCGCCCGATCGGCACCGCGTCGTCCGAGGCGCAGGCCTGGTTCGACCGTGGCCTGGTGTGGCTGTACGGCTTCAACCACGAGGAAGCGATCGTCTGCTTCGAGCGGGCGCTGGCGGTCGATCCGGGTTGCGTGATGGCCGACTGGGGCATCGCCCACGCGGCGGGCCCCAACTACAACAAGGTCTGGGAGTTCTTTTCCCCGGACGAGAGAGTCTCGGCGCTGTCCCGCGCGCATCAGGCGCTGGTGCACGCGAAGGAGAACTGCGCGACGGCAACGCCGATGGAGCGCGCAATGGTCGATGCACTGGCCCAGCGCTTCCCCACGGACCCGACGATCGAGGACTACGGGCCATGGAACGACGCCTTCGCCGCAGCCATGCGCAAGGTCTATGCAGCGTTTCCAGGCGACCTGGAGGTGGTGGCGATATTCGCCGAGGCGCTGATGAACCGCACGCCATGGAAGCTCTGGGACTTGAAGCGGCGCATGCCCGCCGACGGCGCCTCCACCGCCGAGGCGCAATCGGTGCTGGAGAGGGCCTTTGCCACCGACCCCGGCGCATGGGACCACCCCGGCCTGCTGCACCTGTACATCCACTTGATGGAGATGTCGCCAACCCCCGAAAAGGCACTGCCGCACGGCGACCGGCTGGTCGACCTGGTGCCCGACTCCGGCCATCTCGTGCACATGGCAACGCACATCGATGTTCTGTGTGGCGACTACCAGAACGTGGTCTGGCGAAACCAGCGTGCGATCGAGGTCGATCGAAAGTTCTTTGCCCACGCCGGCGGTGAGAACTTCTACACCATCTACCGCATCCACAACCTGCACTTCAAGATCTACGGCGCGATGTTCCTTGCACGCCCGACCGCGGCGCTTGCGGCTGCAGATGCGCTTTGCGCGGCCCTTCCCGAGCCCGTGGTTCGATTCCTGCCCCAATTTTTCGAGGCCTTCGTGGCCATGAAGCTGCACGTGCTCATCCGCTTCGGCCGGTGGGCCGACGTTCTTGCCGAGACCTTCCCCACCGACGCCGA
>JANOPR010000088.1:0-2966 GCA_031421955.1 Burkholderiales bacterium | reverse complement strand
CTGATCGGCGAGATCCGCGACCGCGAAACCATGACCTCGGCGATCTCGTACTCGCTGTCGGGCCACCTGGTGCTGGCCACCATGCACGCCAACAACACCTACCACGCGCTGGGCCGCATCCTGTCGTTCTACACGCCCGAGTCGCGCCCGGCGCTGCTGTCGGATCTGGCCTCGGGCCTGCGTGCCATCGTCTGCCAGCGCCTGGTGCGGGCGCAGGCCGGCGGGCGCACCCCCGCGGCCGAAGTGCTGCTCAACACCAAGCTGGTCGCCGAACTGATCGAGCAGGGCGACATCAGTGGCGTCAAGGAAGCGATGGAGAAGTCGATGGCCGAGGGTTCGCAGAGCTTTGAGGCGGATCTGGCCAAGATGATCACCGACGGCGTGATCACACGCGAGGAAGGCCTCGCCTACTCCGACTCGCCGACCAACCTGTTGTGGCGACTGCAAAACGAGACCGCGCCGATGTCGCGCCAGCCGCCCAAGAAGGAAGAGCCCGATCCCTCGCTCTTTACCGAGATCATGCTCGACGTGCGGCCCGAGGAGCAAAAGCTGTCGACGAGTTTCGGTCGCCTGGCGTGACATGACCCACCCCCGAAGCGGCTTCGCCGCCTCCCCCTCAAGGGGGCGCCGCTGGCGGACCGGCAGAGCCGGATCCGCGGCGGCCGCTTGGTTGTCGCGGCGCTGCGCCTGAGATGGATCGCGCGTTGCAACTGGCCGAGGCGCTGATCGCCCGGCCCTCGGTCACACCCGACGACGCCGGCTGCCAGGAGTTGCTGAAGGCGCGGCTGGCGCCGCTGGGCTTCGAGTGCGAGACGCTGGTCTGCGGGCCGGAGCGGCATCGGGTCACGAACCTGCTGGCCATCCGGCGCGGCAGCCGGCCGGGCCCGACCCTGGCCTTTGCCGGCCACACCGACGTGGTGCCGACCGGCCCGCTGGCCCAATGGACGAGCGACCCCTTCGTTCCCAGTCACCGCGGCGGCATGCTCTATGGCCGCGGCGCCGCCGACATGAAGAGCTCGATCGCGGCCATGGTCGTTGCGGCTGAGGCATTTGTGGCTGCCACGCCCGACCATGCCGGGGCGATCGCGCTGCTGATCACGAGCGACGAAGAAGGGCCGTCAGTCGACGGCACCCTGCGCCTGGTCGAATTGCTGAAGACGCGGGGCGAGAAGCTCGACATGTGCATCGTCGGCGAGCCGACCTCGGTCGACGCCCTGGGCGACATGATCAAGAACGGCCGCCGCGGCACGCTGTCGGGCAAGTTGCGCGTGATCGGCGTGCAGGGCCACGTGGCCTACCCGCAGCTGGCGCGCAACCCGATCCACCAGTTCGCGCCGGCGCTGGCCGAGCTGACCGGCACCACATGGGACGCAGGCAACGAGCATTTCCCGCCGACCACGTTCCAGGTCTCCAACATCCACGCCGGCACCGGCGTCGGCAACGTGATCCCGGGCGACGTGGTCGTCGACTTCAACCTGCGCTTTTCCACCGAGAGCACTGCCGACGGCCTGAAGGCACGCATCCAGGCGCTGCTCGAGCGCCACGGGCTCGAACACGAACTGGCCTGGACTCTGGGCGGCCAGCCGTTCCTGACCGCGCCCGGCAGCCTGACCGAGGCCGTCAGCGCCGCGATCGATGCCGAATGCGGGCGCCGCCCGGTGCTGTCGACCACCGGCGGCACCTCAGACGGCCGGTTCATTGCGACAATCTGCCCCCAGGTGATTGAATTGGGGCCGCGCAATGCGAGCATTCACAAGATCGACGAGCATGTGGAAGCGGCCGACATCGACCGCCTGGCCAACATCTACCGAGGCGTTCTCGAGCGGCTGCTGACGTGAAACTGATCGAACTGGTCGAGCGCCAAAGCGCCCGCCTGACCCAGGCGGGCGTTTCGTTTGGGCATGGCACCGACAACGCCTTCGACGAGGCGGTGTGGCTGGTGCTGTGGAAACTCGGCTTGCCGCTGGACGAGCTTGACGGCGTGGCCGAGCGCATCCTTTCGGTCGACGAAGCCGCGGCGATCCACGCGCTCGTCGGCGAGCGCATTGCCACGCGCAAGCCCGCCGCCTACCTGACGCGCGAAGCCTGGCTGCAGGGTGTGCCGTTCTATGTCGACGAACGCACGATCGTGCCGCGCTCGCTGATCGCCGAAGTCATCGCCGACGGCACGCTCGACGCCTGGCTTCCGACACACATGCACGCCGTGCTCGACCTGTGCACCGGCAACGGCAGCCTGGCGGTGCTGGCTGCAATGGCCTGGCCCGACGTGAGCGTCACCGCCACCGACCTCAGCGCCGACGCCTTGGCAGTGGCCCGCATCAATCTCGACAAGCATGGTCTGGCCCGGCGCATCAGCCTGCACCAGGGCGATGGACTCGCGGCGGTGGGGGGCGACCGCTTCGACCTGATCCTGTGCAACCCGCCCTATGTCAACGCCACCGCGATGGCCGCGCTGCCGCCCGAGTACCGGACCGAGCCGGCGTTGGCGCTTGCTGGCGGCAAGGATGGCATGGACTTCGTGCGCGGCCTGGTCGTCCACGCGGCCCGCCACCTGACCGAGCATGGCGTGCTGGTGCTCGAGATCGGCAACGAGTGGCCGCACTTCGACGCCGCCCTGCCCACCCTCGAGAGTGTGTGGCTCCCCACCAGCGCCGGCGAAGACCAGGTGCTGCTGCTCACGCGCGAGGCCCTCGTCCGTTGACCGCGGACAATCCGACCATGAAAGCTGCCGTCCTCCAGGCCTACGGCCAGCCCTTGGCCCTGCTCGATCTGCCGACCCCCGTGCCGTTGGTCGACGAGGTGCTGGTGAAAGTCGAAGCCTGCGGTGTGTGCCACTCCGATCTGCACATCATCGATGGCGACACACCCGGCTTCAAGGCCGGCACCAAGGCGCAGTTGATTCCTGGCCATGAGGTGGTCGGCCGTGTCGTCGCGCGCGGCGCGGATGTGAAGCACCTCGACATCGG
>JANOPR010000087.1:0-4784 GCA_031421955.1 Burkholderiales bacterium | reverse complement strand
GACAGGGCAGGGCGCTCGAAAACAAGCACGGCATGGGTCGGTTTCACCCGTGACCGCAAGTGGATCAGGAAACCGCCACGGCGCAGCATCGCGCCTGCCAGCGGTTTCCACGTCAATCAGGAAATCGCCATCATGGTCATGAGTACCCTACAAGTCGCCGAGGTCGTCAAGGCCAACGCCCGCGCTGCCAACGACACCGGCAGCCCCGAAGTGCAAGTCGCTCTGCTGACGGCGCACATCAACGAACTCACCCCCCACTTCAAGCTCCACGCCAAGGACCACCACGGTCGCCGTGGCCTGCTGAAGATGGTCAACCAGCGCAAGCGCCTCCTGGCCTACCTGAAGGACAAGGACGCCGACCGCTACACCGCACTGATCCAGAAACTGGGTCTGCGTAAGTAAGAACCGACGATGACGAAGAGCCTGCGCTGGAATTGCCAGACCGCAGGCTTTTCGTTCTTGGAGGACGTGACCCGACGCGCCGCTGTGTCATTCCAAGGCCGTTGTCTCGACGACAGCCGCTCTGGAATGGCATCCCGCCGAGGGCTCCCGGTCTCCGCACCCAGGGCGCATGACGCGCCCGATTTGAAGCAGGAGCTGCAATGAGCATGTTCAACAAAGTCACCAAGACCTTCCAGTGGGGCCAGCACACCGTCAAGATGGAAACGGGCGAGATCGCCCGCCAGTCGAGCGGCGCCGTCGTCGTGACGATCGACGACACGGTGGTGCTCGCCACCGTGGTGGCCAAGACCGACGCCAAGGCCGGCCAGGATTTCTTCCCGCTGACCGTCGACTACATCGAGAAGACCTATGCCGCGGGCAAGATCCCCGGCAGCTTCTTCAAGCGTGAAGGCCGCCCGAGCGAACTGGAAACGCTGACCAGCCGCCTGATCGACCGCCCGATCCGCCCGCTGTTCCCCGAAGGCTTCTTCAATGAAGTCCAGGTCGTGATCCATGTACTGAGCCTGAACCCCGAAGTGCAGGCCGACATCGCCGCCATGATCGGCACCAGCGCTGCGCTGGCGATCAGCGGCATTCCGTTCAATGGCCCGATCGGCGCCGCGCGCGTGGGCTACATCGACGGCCAGTATGTGCTCAACCCGAGCCAGACCCAGCTCGCCAACAGCAAGATGGAACTCATCGTCGCCGGCACGCAAGCTGCCGTGCTGATGGTCGAATCCGAAGCCGACCAACTGAGCGAAGAAGTGATGCTCGGCGGCGTGGTCTTCGGCCACGAGCAGGGCAATATCGCCATCGCCGCGATCAACGACCTGGTGCGCGACGCCGGCAAGGCCGAATGGCAGTGGACGGCCCCGGCCAAGAACGAAGCCTTCATCGCCAACGTGACCGCATTGGCCGAGCCGGCCTTGCGCGCGGCGTATCAGATCCGCAGCAAGCAGGCGCGCACGCAGGCCTGCCGCGCAGCCACCACCGACGTGATGGCGGCGCTGAAGAAAGACGGCATTGAATTCGACAAGGTCGAGGTCGAAGGCCTGTTGTTCGAGATCGAATCGCGCATCGTGCGCGGGCAGATCCTGGCCGGCGAGCCGCGCATCGACGGCCGCGATACGCGCACCGTGCGCCCGATCGAAATCCGCAACGGCATCCTGCCGCGCACCCACGGCTCGTCGCTGTTCACGCGCGGTGAGACGCAAGCGGTCGTCATTGCGACGCTCGGCACCGAGCGCGATGCGCAGCGCATCGACGCGCTGGCGGGCGAGTACACCGACCGCTTCATGCTGCACTACAACATGCCGCCCTTCGCCACCGGCGAGACCGGCCGCGTAGGCTCACCCAAGCGCCGCGAAATCGGCCACGGGCGGCTGGCCAAGCGTGCGCTGATCGCCGCGCTGCCGAGCAAGGAAGACTTCCCGTACACGATCCGCGTGGTCTCCGAGATCACCGAGAGCAACGGCTCCTCGTCGATGGCTTCGGTGTGCGGCGGCTGCCTGGCGATGATGGATGCCGGCGTGCCGATGAAGGCCCATGTGGCCGGCATCGCGATGGGCCTGATCAAGGACGGCAACAAGTTCGCCGTGCTGACCGACATCCTCGGTGACGAGGATCACTTGGGCGACATGGACTTCAAGGTCGCGGGCACGACCACCGGCGTGACCGCGCTGCAAATGGACATTAAGATCCAGGGCATCACCAAGGAGATCATGCAAGTGGCATTGGCGCAGGCCAAGGAAGCGCGCCTGCACATCCTGGCCAAGATGCAGGAAGCGGTGGGCGGCGCCAAGGCCGAGGTCTCGCAATTCGCGCCGCGCCTGTACACCATGAAGATCAATCCGGAGAAGATCCGCGACGTGATCGGCAAGGGCGGCGCCGTGATTCGCGGCCTGACCGAAGAAACCGGCTGCGTGATCGACATCGGCGAAGACGGCACGATCACGATCGCTTCGACTGACGCCGGCAAGGCCGAGTTCGCCAAGCAGCGCATTACCGAAATCACCGCCGAGGCCGAAGTCGGCAAGGTCTACGAAGGCGCGATCACCAAGATCCTCGACTTCGGTGCCCTCGTCAACATCCTGCCGGGCAAGGACGGCCTGCTGCACATCAGCCAGATCGCGCACCAGCGCGTCGAGCGCGTCGAGGACTTCTTGAAGGAAGGCCAGATCGTCAAGGTCAAGGTCCTCGAGACCGACGAGAAGGGCCGCATCAAGCTGTCCTTGAAGGCGCTGCTCGAGCGTCCCGAGGGCTATGTGGAAGAGGAGCGTCCGCGCCGAGATTTTGGTGACCGCCCGCGCCGAGACGACCGTGGCCCGCGCCGCGAGCGTGAGCCGCGCGAGCAGCGCGAGCCGCGTGCGGATGCGCCGGCCGCCGAGCCGAGCACGCCCGAAGGCGGCGACCGCCAACCCGAGTAAGCCGCTACGGCCTGATGCGCGCGATCGAGATCACGCAGTTCGGCGCCCCCGAGGTGCTGTGTGAAACCACCCGACCCGACCCGACTTGCGGGCCGGGCGAGGTGCTGGTGCGCGTTGCAGCGTCAGGCATCAACCGGCCCGACGTGCTCCAACGCAAAGGCCTGTACCCGATGCCCCCCGGCGCCTCGGACCTGCCAGGGCTCGAGGTCGCCGGTGAACTCGTCGCTGGCGATGTGACGGAACTGGCTGCGGCCGGCTTTGCCCTGGGCGACCGCGTCTGCGCCCTGGTCGCCGGAGGCGGCTATGCCGAACTGTGTGTAGCGCCGATTGCCCAATGCCTGCCGGTGCCCAAGGGACTGACCGACATCGAGGCCGCCAGCCTGCCCGAGACCTTCTTCACCGTGTGGCAGAACGTCTTCCACATTGCCGGCCTGCAGGCCGGCGAGTGGCTGCTGGTGCAGGGCGGCTCGAGCGGCATCGGCGTGACGGCCATCCAGCTCGCCAAGGCTTTCGGAGCCAAGGTCATCGTCACGGCCGGCAGCGACGAGAAATGCGCCGCCTGCCTGTCCGTGGGCGCCGACCACGCCATCAACTACCGCACGCAAGACTTCGTTGCCGAGGCCAAACGCATCACCGACAAGCGCGGCGTCGACGTCGTGCTCGACATGGTGGCAGGCGAGTACGTCGCGCGCGAGGTCGACTGCCTGGCTGCCGATGGACGGATTGCGATCATCGCCGTCCAGGGCGGCACGCAGAGCGCGCTCGACGTCGGTGCCGTGCTGCGCAAGCGCCTGAGCATCACCGGCTCGACCCTGCGCCCGCGCACGGTGGCCTACAAGGGCGCGCTGGCGCAGGCTTTGCGCGAACGCGTCTGGCCCTTGATCGAGGCCGGGCGCATCAAGCCCGTGATCCACCAGGTGTTCCCAGCGCCGCAAGCGGCCGCTGCCCACGCGCTGATGGAATCGAGCACGCATGTGGGCAAGATCGTTCTGGACTGGACAGCATGAGTCAGCGCAAGAAACTCGTCGTCGGCAACTGGAAGATGCACGGCAACCACTCGGCAAACGCCGAACTGTTGGCCGGCATCGTTGGGGCTCGGCCGTTCGTCTGCGATGTCGCGGTGTGCGTGCCCTTTCCCTATCTCGCCGAAACGGCCGTGGCGCTGACCGCACACGACATCCGATGGGGCGCTCAGGACTGTTCGGCGCATGAGCAGGGCGCCTTCACCGGCGAAGTCTCGGCTGCCATGCTGGCCGAGTTCGGCTGCCGCTACACCCTCGTCGGCCATTCGGAGCGCCGCGCCTTGCACGGTGAGAGCGACCAACTCGTCGCCGACAAGGCCAAGGCAGCGTTGGCTCGCGGCGTGACGCCGATCGTTTGCGTCGGTGAAACGCGGGCCCAGCGCGAAGCCGGCGAGACTGAGAGCGTCGTCAAGCGCCAACTCTCCGCGGCGATCCACACCTTGGCGCATTGCGCCAGCGAAATGGTCGTGGCCTATGAGCCCGTGTGGGCGATCGGCACGGGGCTTACGGCGACTCCCGAGCAGGCGCAGGTGGTACACGCGCTGTTGCGTGCCCAGTTGCGCGCGGCAACTTCGCGCGCCGATGGCATGAGAATCCTCTACGGCGGCAGCGTCAAGCCGGACAACGCAGCAATCCTTTTCGCCCAGCCTGACATCGATGGGGGGCTGATCGGTGGTGCCTCGTTGAAGGCCGCCGACTTCGTCGCCATCTGTTGTGCGGCAATTTGATCACTTGTTCCTAGAACCACAATCACCATGCAAATCTGGATGAATCTTGTGCTGGCGGTCCAGCTCATCACCGCCGCAGTGATGATCGGCCTCGTGCTGATGCAGCAAGGCAAGGGCGCCGACATGGGCGCGTCCTTCGGCAGTGGCGCCTCCGGCAGCCTGTTCGG
>JANOPR010000086.1:0-15418 GCA_031421955.1 Burkholderiales bacterium | reverse complement strand
CCGAAGAGCTGGGCGGCGCCATCGCCCACACCACCAAGAGCGGGGTCGCCGACCTCGCTTTCGAAAACGATGTCGAGGCACTGCTGATGCTGCGACGCTTCTTCAACTACCTGCCTCTGAACAACCGCGACGGCGTGCCGGTGCGTCCCAGCGGCGACCCCGCCGAACGGCTGGACATGAGCCTGGACACGCTGGTCCCGGAAAACGCCAACAAGCCTTACGACATCAAGGAGCTGATCCTCAAGACCGTGGACGACGGTGACTTCTTCGAGCTGCAGCCCGATTACGCCAAGAACATCGTCATCGGCATGGCGCGCATGGCCGGGCGCACGGTGGGCATCGTGGCCAACAACCCGCAGGTGCTGGCCGGCTGTCTGGACATCAAGAGCAGCGTCAAGGCCGCGCGCTTCGTGCGCTTCTGCGACGCCTTCAGCATCCCCGTGATCACCTTCGTCGACGTGCCGGGGTTCATGCCGGGCACCAGCCAGGAGCACGGCGGCATCATCAAGCATGGCGCCAAGCTGCTCTATGCCTATGCCGAGTGCACGGTGCCCAAGGTGACCGTGATCACGCGCAAGGCCTACGGCGGCGCCTACGACGTGATGAGCAGCAAGCACCTGCGCGGCGACGTCAACTTCGCCTGGCCCAACGCCGAGATCGCCGTGATGGGCGCCAAGGGCGCGGTGGAAATCATCTTCCGCGAAGACAAGGGCGACCCGGCCAAGCTGGCTGCCAGGGAAGCCGAGTACAAGGCCCGCTTCGCCAACCCCTTCGTGGCCGGCGCGCGCGGCTTCATCGACGACGTGATCCAGCCGCACGAGACCCGAAAGCGCATCTGCCGCTCGCTGGCCATGCTGGCCGACAAGAAGCTCGTGAACCCGTGGCGCAAGCACGTGAACATTCCCTTGTGAGGCCGGCGATGTTCACCAAGATCCTCATTGCCAATCGGGGCGAGATCGCCTGCCGCATCATCAAGACGGCAAAGAAACTCGGCATCGCGACCGTCGCGGTCTATTCCGAAGCCGACCGCGACGCGCGGCATGTCGAGTTGGCCGACGAGTCGGTGCTGCTCGGGCCGGCGCCGTCGCGCGAGTCTTACCTTGTCGCCGACAAGATCATTGCCGCAGCCAAGAAGACCGGCGCGCAGGCGATCCACCCCGGCTACGGCTTCCTGTCGGAGAACAAGGACTTCGCGCGCCGCGTCGAGGAGGAGGGCCTGGTCTTCATCGGGCCCAAGCACTTCAGCATCGCCGCCATGGGCGACAAGATCGCCTCGAAAAAGCTTGCGTTGCAAGCCAAGGTCAACACCATCCCGGGCTGGAATGAGGCCATCGAGTCGCCCGAGCAGGCGGTGAAGATCGCGCGCGACATTGGCTACCCGGTGATGATCAAGGCCAGCGCCGGCGGCGGGGGCAAGGGCCTGCGCGTGGCCTCCAGCGACAAAGAGGCCGCCGAGGGTTTGACGTCGTGCCGCAACGAGGCCCGGAACAGCTTCGGTGACGACCGCGTCTTCATCGAGAAGTATGTAGAACAGCCGCGCCACATCGAGATCCAGGTGCTGGGTGACGCGCATGGCAACCTGGTCTACCTGCACGAGCGCGAATGCAGCATCCAGCGCCGGCATCAGAAGGTGATCGAGGAAGCGCCGTCGCCCTTCATCAGCGAGGCCACGCGCGCCGCGATGGGCGCGCAGGCCGTGGCACTTGCCCGGGCGGTGAATTACCAGAGTGCGGGCACGGTCGAATTCGTGGTCGACAAGGATCAGCGTTTTTACTTCCTCGAGATGAACACCCGGCTGCAGGTCGAGCACCCGGTCACGGAGTGCATTACCGGCCTGGACCTGGTCGAGTGGATGATCCGCGTCGCGGCAGGCGAGCCGCTGCCGTTCACGCAGGAACAGATTCCGCGCAAGGGCTGGGCCATCGAGTGCCGCATCAACGCCGAAGACCCGTTGCGCAACTTCCTGCCGTCGATCGGCCGCCTGGTCACGTACCGGCCGCCCGAGCAGACGATGCGGGCCGCCGCACCGATGCCCGCCGACGGCGGCGTGCGCGTGGACACCGGCGTCTACGAGGGCGGCGAGATCCCGATGTACTACGACTCGATGATCGCCAAGCTGATCGTGCACGGCCGCGACCGTGCCGAGGCGATCGTGAAGATGCGGGAAGCCCTGAACGCCTTCGTGATCCGCGGCATCTCGAGCAACATCGGGTTCCAGTCGGCCCTGCTGGCGCATCCCGACTTTGTGGCCGGCAATTTCAACACCGGCTTCATTGCAGAGCATTACGGTGCCGGATTCACCGGCGCCAACCCTGAACAGGGCGACCCCCTGTTCCTCGTGGCGCTAACGGCCTTCGTGCGGCGCAAGGCGCGCGAGTGCTCGGCCGGCATCAGCGGCCAGTTGCCGGGCCATGGCGTGAAGGCGCTGCCGGACCTGGTCATCGTGGTCCTGGGCGAGGGCGGTGTGCAGACCCACCACGGGGTGCGTATCGACGAGTTCGAGCCCGTGGCGGGCAAGGCCGATGTGGCCATCGGCGAGCGTCACTTCGCGATCCAGAGCACGACCCAGCTCGGTGAAATCCTGATGACGGGCACCTGCAACGGCAAGCCGTTCACGGCACAGGTCGAGCGCGGCGGCGCCAAGAACCCGCTGGCCATGCGCGCCGCGCACAACGGCATGCAGATCACCAGCCTGGCGCTGCTGCCGCGCGCCGCCGAGTTGTTGAAGCTGATGCCGCACAAGGCCCCGCCCGACCTGTCCAAGTTCCTGCTCTCGCCGATGCCCGGCCTGCTGGCCCACATCAGCGTGCAGGCCGGGCAGAAGGTCTCGGCGGGCGAGAAGCTGGCCGTGATCGAGGCCATGAAGATGGAGAACATCCTGACCGCGACGACGGACGGCACCGTGGGCGCATTGCTGGCCAAGCAGGGCGAGAGCCTGGCGGTCGATCAACCGATCATGAGTTTCCTATGAGCGAAAAACCTTTCCGCATCCTCGGCTTTCAGCAAGTCGCCATTGGCGGGCTCGACAAGCAGCGCCTGCGCGCGCTGTGGGTCGATGTGCTCGGCCTGGCGGTGAAGAGCAACTTCGTCAGCGAGCGCGAGAACGTCGACGAGGACATCTGCGCCCTGGGCAGCGGCTTGCACGCGGTCGAAGTCGACCTGATGCAGCCGCTGGACCCGAACAAGAAGCCGGCGGTGCACCAGACGCCGCTGAACCATGTCGGCCTTTGGGTCGATGACCTGGCCGCCGCCGTGCAGTGGATGACCGAGCGCGGCGTGCGCTTTGCGCCCGGCGGCATCCGCAAGGGCGCCGCGGGGCACGACATCTGCTTCATCCACCCCAAGGGCAACGACGCGTTCCCGATCGGCGGCGAAGGGGTGCTGATCGAGCTGGTGCAGGCGCCGCCGGAGGTGGTGGCGGCGTTGGCGTGAGGTGTCGGGCGGCTGGAAATGGTCACTGCCAAGACTGCTTTTCCGGCGATTGATCGCGCACGTGCGAACGCAGACTCCCGTTCTTAGATTCCTATCGGACTCGGCCTCATGATCAGACCCGCCATACCCGTGGACGAGGTGACCCGCATCGGGACACTGCGCTCGCTGGACATCCTCGACACCGCTCCCGAGGAACGATTCGATCGATTGACACGGCTGGCCAAGCGCATGTTCAGCGTGCCGATCGCCTTGGTCAGCCTGATCGACACCAACCGGCAATGGTTCAAGTCCTGTGTCGGCCTGAGCGTCACCGAAACCTCACGCGAAGTCTCCTTCTGTGGCCACGCGATCCTCAGTGACGACATCCTCCTCATCCCAGACGCGATGCTGGATGAACGGTTCCACGACAACCCTCTGGTTGTCGACGACCCGCGTATTCGCTTCTACGCCGGCTGTCCGTTGAAGGCGCTCGATGGCAGCCGGCTCGGTACGCTTTGCCTGATCGATGTCGAGCCGCGCGTGTTCGGCCCCGATGACCTGCACCTGCTGCGCGACTTGGCACGCATGGCCGAGCAGGAACTTGCCGCTGTGCAGCTGGCAGCGATCGACGAGTTAACGCAGCTTTCGAACCGCCGCGGTTTTCTCGCGCGGGCAGAGCACGCGTTGAGTCTGAGTCGCCGGCTTGGCACGCCGGCGTCATTGCTGTTCCTCGACATGGACCGGTTCAAGGACATCAACGACCGCTTCGGCCACGCCGAGGGAGACCGTGCGTTGCGCAGTTTTTCTGCCGCGCTGACGACGACTTTCCGTGACTCGGACGTTGTGGGTCGGCTGGGCGGCGACGAGTTCGTGGTCCTGTTGATCAATGCCTCGACGCAAGCCTGCGCTGAAGCGCTGGCTCGCCTGCAGCACGCCGTCAACGAGCAAAACCGCGCCGGCGAGCGCGGGTACGAACTCCTGTTCAGCGCCGGCCAGTTGGCGTACGACCCTTCGCGACACCCATCGATCGACGGGCTGCTCCAAGAGGCCGATGCGCTGATGTACCAGGGCAAACGCGACCGGCGTACCGCTGCCTGAGCAAGGCGCCGCTACTGACACGTGACGTGATGGCAGCACGCCTGCCGGACACCGGAACCGATCTTGCCGGCACTGGATTCGATTGCCGCGGGTACTGGTCCTTGGCGTCGAAGACCATGCGCAAAGCACGCTCGATAACGTCGCGGGGGAACTTCGGCGACTTCCTCATGATGGCTCCATCTTCTCAAACGAGGGAGCCTGCCTCCTCAGAAACCGGGGCGGTTCATCCAACTCCCCAGCCAGGCACCGCCCCCGCCTCTCAATCCCCGCCCGCCTCCCCCCGTAACAAGGCCATCAACTCCCCCGCATTCACCACCCGGCCGCCGTCCTGCCCACCCAGGATCCCCTCGGCCAATTCGCGCTTGCTGCTGTGCAGGCGCACGATGCGGTCTTCGATCGAGCCCTGGGTGACGAGGCGATAGACGGTCACCGGCCGCTGCTGGCCGATGCGGTGCGCGCGGCCCGAGGCCTGGTCTTCGGCGGCGGGGTTCCACCAGGGGTCGGTGATGATCACGTAGTCGGCGGCGGTGAGGTTGAGGCCGAAGCCGCCGGCCTTCAGGCTGATCAGGACGAAGTCGCCCACGCCCTGCTGGAACGCGGCGACGCGCTTGCCGCGCTCGGCGGCCGGCGTGCTGCCGTCGAGGTATTGGTAGCTCAGGCCCGCGGCGTCGAGGCGCTCGCGCAGCAGCGCCAGAAAATCGGTGAACTGGCTGAACACCAGGGCCTTGTGTTTGCCGGCGACGAGCTCGATCGCCAGGCGCTCGAACTCCTGCACCTTGGCGCCGATGAGGCCGAGTTCGGGCGCGACCAGGCGCGGATCGCAGGCGGCACGGCGCAGCCTGGTCAGGGCGGCCAGCACGTGGATCTGGGCCTTGCCTTCTGCCGTGCCACCGGCAATGACCTGGTTGACGCTGTCTTCGGCCTGTTGGCGCAGCACTTCGAGCAGGGCGCGCTCGCGCTTGCCGGGCACCACGTCGTGGACGATCTCGGTGCGCGGCGGCAGGTCGGTCAGCACCTCGCCTTTGGTTCGGCGCAGCAGGAAGGGCGCGATCAGCCGGCGCAGTCGGCGCGAGGATTGCGCGTCACCGTCGCGCTCGATCGGGCTGGCGAAGCGCTGGCTGAACTGCTCGGCGCTGCCGAGCAGGCCGGGGTTGGCAAAGCCCATGATCGACCAAAGTTCACCGAGCCGGTTCTCGATCGGTGTGCCGGTGAGCGCGAGGCGAAAATCCGCCGTGAGATTTGAGGCGGCCTTGGCGCGCCGCGTGGCGGCGTTCTTGATGGCCTGGGCTTCGTCGAGCACGGCGGTGTGCCAGTCGCGTTCGGCCAGGATGTCGGCGTCGATCTGCAGCAGCGCGTAGGAGCAGACGAGCACCTGGCCGGGGCCGAGCGCGCGCACCTGGCGGCGGCGCGCGGCCTGGCGTTTGCTGTCGACGGGTGCAGCGGCCTGGCTGTCGTCGCCGTCATCGACGGGGCCGCCGTCGGGGCTCTCAGCGGCAAGGTCGGCGGCGGCGTCCCCAACGTCGCTAAGGTCACCGACATCGCCATACAACTGCACATCCAGCGTGGGCGCAAAGCGCGCCGCCTCACTCAGCCAGTTGCTGCACACCGAGGTGGGGGCCACCACCAGCGCCGCACCGCCGGCGGCGCGCTCCAGCAGCACGGCCAGGGTCATCAAAGTCTTGCCCAGGCCCATGTCGTCGGCCAGGCAGGCGCCGAAGCCGCTGGCGGCCAGGCGCATCAGCCAGCGGTAGCCGCTGTGCTGGTAGTCGCGCAGGTCGGCTTGCAGGGTGCGCGGCAGCTCGAAGCTGCGCGCCTGCGCGTCGGCCCAGGCGGCACTGCGTTTGCGCCAGGCGGCGTCGCCTTCGAGCTTGAGCTCATCGGCCTGCGCGGCCCAGGCCAGCGCGGCCACGCCGGCCATGCGTTGGCCCTGCTTGTGGGGCTGCAGTACGGCATTCAGATCGGCGAGCTGCTGGCGCAAGGTGTCGCTCAAGGCGATGAAGTCGCCTTCGCCCAGAGCGACATAGCGGCTCTTGCCCTGCTGCACCAGATCGAGCAGAGAGCGCAGCCGCAGCACCTCGCCCTCATCGAGCGCGAGTTCACCGTCGACCTCGAGCCAGTCGCCGCGGCTGGCCACGCTGAGCTTGACCGCCTGCGCCGTGACCGCGCGCACGCGCAGCGGTTTGCCCTTCGGCCATTCGCTGACGATGCCGGGGGCCTGCGCCGCCAGTGCCTCGACCAGCGCGAGCGCCTGTTCGGGCTCGTCGAGTAGCCAGGTGTGGCCGCCGTCGTCGAGGAAGTCGAGCGCGCGGGCCAGTGCGACCAGCCGCGCGCGTTCGGCGGCGAGGTCGCGCTGGGTGTACAGCGTGGCGCCCTGGTGCACGGTGGTCACGCGCTCGCGGCCAGCGCCGGGCGCCAGGCGTGGGCCGAAGTCGCCGAACGGCGCCGCCATCAATGACAGGTTCAAGCCGGCGCCTTGCGGCGTCAGCTCGGCGCGCAGCACGCTGCTGGCCGGCACTTCATGGCCGGCCTCGGCGTCGCTGGCAAGCTGGAAGTGGGCGGCCAGCACGCGCAGCGCGGCGTCGAGTTCGGCCTTGGCCGACGCCGGCACCTGCCAGCCCTGCGTCACCAGCTCGGCCACGCGCAGTTGCGCCGGGGTCAGGCGCACCAGGCGCGCACGGTCGCTGCCGTCGGCGATCAGCATCGTCTGGCGCGACTGCTCCATTGATTGGCGAACGCCGCGATCAACGTAGCCGTAGCGGTCGTCATCGTCATCATCGCCATCGTCGCCAGACGCTGGCACCTGCACCGGATCGACGAGCTTGAACGCGATGTGCTCGCCACGCGTCATCACCTCGAGCGCGGGCAGCGCCTCGGCCACTTCGATGAAGCGCTGCGGCTCGTGCGACCAGGCCACATGCGGGTGGCGCAGCAGGGCCGGCGCGGCCAGCGCCAGGTTGAGGAAGGGGCGGTTGCCGAAGCTTTCGCGCTGCACCGCGCGCAGCACGGCAGCATCGTGTGCGGGCAGGTCCTTGCGCTTGACCAGGGTGGCCAGGCTGACGGGCTTGACCTTGCCCAGGCCGCGCGTGCTGGCCTTCTGCTCGAGCGCCGCGATCTCGACGATGCGCTGGTGGGCATCGACACGCACGGTCCAGATCAGGCGGTCTTGCGGTGCACCGGCCTCTCGCCCCTTTCCCGCCTTGCCCGCGGTGCCGGCGCCAAGGGCGACGATCGACGCCAGTGCCTCGCGCCAGCGGTCCTGCGCGGGGCCGATGAAGAACGGCAGCGCCGCATCGTCGGTCGCCGGCTCGTCGCCGAGCAGCAGCGCAGCGCTGCGCCGCACCAACCCGGCCAACCAGGGCTGGCCGCTGCCGCGGTAGCGGGTTTCGAGGAACGCCGCATGCTCGCGCAGCCGACCCTGCGCACTGCGCTCGCCAGGGCCCATGCGCAACCAGGCGGCTAGCAACAGGTGGTGCAACTCCTCCAGCGCGTGGCGCCGGTAGGCCGTGGACCGCGCGAGTTGGAAGTGCGAGGGGCTGCGCGGGGCGTCGCCCAGGCGCTGGTCGATCGCCGATTGCCACAGGCCCCAAAAGGTGCTCGGGTCGGCGCCGCCGCGCTTGCCGGCTTCGGCGGCGACAAACTTGCGCGCCTTGACCCACGACGCCGGTTCGGCCTGCGCCAGCAGGGCCATCGCGTAGAGCCAGGCGATCGACTGCGGCAGCAGGTTCTTGCGCCTGCCGGTCGCGGCGGCAAGCGTCTTCAGCGCGGCCTCGTAGCGTGTCGCGCCTTCGGCGTAGCGGCCTTCGGCGATGTCGATGCCGGCACCGACCGCTTGCGCCTCGGGTGTCGGCAGCCGCGTCAACAATGCGCGCGCGGCGGCGAACTGCTGGCGGAACAGCAAGGTCTCGGCCAGGCGGTAGTGCAAGTGCTCGGGCACCGACGCGGGCGCTGTGCGCACGCCTTCGAGCAGCCAGTCGAGCAACGGAGCTTCGTCGGCCTGCGCATCGCCGCCGAGGTGGGCCAACAGGTTGCTCGCCAGCCCCATCGCGTAGGGCGGGTCCAGGCGGGCCAGCAGTTCGCCATCGAACGGCGCGAGCAGCGCCTCGCGCAGCGCCTGCGGTCCGAAGATGCTGGCACCGACCAAGCTGGCGAGGCGGTTGAACGCAGCGGCACTGCGCCCGCAATGCACCACGATCCGCATTGCGCCCGCGTGGCTCGCGCTGTCAAAGAACGCGATGTGATAGACCCGGTCGAAGTTGTTCTGCTCGCGCCAGGCGCGCCACCAGAGTTCGCGGCCGGGCTCGTCCAGCACGATGGCGCGAAAGCGCAGCCAGCCGGCATCGCGTTCGGCCGTCCAGCGCCCGCGGTCGTCGTGCGCGGCCCGGCCCTGCTGCGCCAGTTCGCCGAGCACGCGGCGCACGTCGTTGGCGTGAAAGGCGCTGCCGCGTGCGCTGCGCACGCCGGCCAGCGCGATCAGGTCGTGCAGTTGGTTGGCGGTCTGCGGCGCCTGCGCGAAGGCCAGCGCGTCGAAGACCGCCGCGTGGTCAGGCAGCAGTGCGGGCGGGGCGGGCGGCTTGTTCATCGGGACCGGCAGTGTAGACAGGACCCCAGGCTGGCAGGTGCGGCGCAGATCGGGCGACAATCGCGGCCTGGCAGGTCACACCCATGAACGCACGCACCCTGTACGACAAGCTGTGGGACGAACACGCCGTCCACACCGAGGACGACGGCACGACCGTGCTCTACATCGACCGCCACCTGGTGCATGAGGTCACCAGCCCGCAGGCCTTCGAGGGCCTGCGGCTGGCCGGGCGCAAGGTCTGGCGCCAGAGTTCGATCGTCGCCACGGCCGACCACAACACCCCAACCAACCACTGGGAGGACGGCTACGACGGCATCACCGATCCGGTCAGTCGGCAGCAGGTCGTGACCTTGGACGCCAACATCAAGGCCTTCGGCGCCGCGGCGTATTTTCCCTTCCTCGACAAACGCCAGGGCATCGTCCACGTGATCGGCCCCGAGCAGGGGGCCACGCTGCCGGGCATGACCGTCGTGTGCGGCGACAGCCACACCAGCACCCACGGTGCGTTCGGCGCGCTGGCGCATGGCATCGGTACCAGCGAGGTCGAGCATGTGCTGGCCACGCAGACGCTGTTGACCAAGAAGGCGAAGAACCTGCTGGTCAATGTCGAAGGCGCGTTGCCGCGCGGCTGCACGGCCAAGGACATCGTGCTGGCGATCATCGGCAAGATCGGCACCGCGGGCGGCAACGGTCACACCATCGAGTTCGGCGGCAGCGCGATCCGCGCGCTGAGCATGGAAGGCCGCATGACGGTCTGCAACATGGCCATCGAGGCCGGCGCACGCGCCGGGCTGGTGGCGGTCGACGAGAAAACCATCGCCTATGTGCAGGGGCGACCGTTCACGCCGACCGGCGTCGAACTGCAGCATGCGATTGCCTATTGGCGCACGCTGCAGTCCGATGCCGACGCGCAGTGGGATCGTGTCGTCGAGATCGACGCCGGTGCACTCAAGCCGCAGGTCACCTGGGGCACCAGCCCCGAGATGGTGGTCGCGGTCGACGGTCGAGTGCCCGATCCCGAGTGCGAGCGGGACGCCACCCGCCGCGATGGCATCGAGCGCGCGCTGGCTTACATGGGCCTGGAGCCCAACAAGGCCATCACCGACATCCGCATCGACAAGGTCTTCATCGGCTCGTGCACGAACAGCCGCATCGAAGACCTGCGCGAGGCCGCGGCCGTCGTCAAGAAGTTGGGCCGGCGCGTCGCCGCCAATGTCAGATTGGCATTGGTGGTGCCCGGCTCGGGCCTGGTCAAGGCGCAGGCCGAGCGCGAAGGCCTCGACGCCATCTTCAAGGCCGCTGGCTTCGAGTGGCGCGAGCCCGGCTGCTCGATGTGCCTGGCGATGAATGCCGACCGGCTCGAGCCCGGCGAACGCTGCGCCTCCACCAGCAACCGCAATTTCGAAGGCCGCCAGGGCGCCGGCGGCCGCACGCACCTGGTTGGCCCGGCGATGGCGGCTGCCGCGGCCATCGAGGGGCACTTTGTCGATGTGCGCCGCATTTCCTGAAGCAGGTTGAATATGCAAGCCTTCACCGTTCACACTGGCCTGGTCGCGCCGATCGACCGCGCGAACGTCGACACCGACGCGATCATTCCCAAGCAGTTCCTGAAGTCAATCAAGCGCTCGGGCTTCGGCCCCAACCTGTTCGACGAGTGGCGCTATCTCGACCGCGGTGAACCCGGCCAGGACCCCGCCACGCGAAAGCCCAACCCCGACTTCGTGCTCAATCAGCCGCGCTACAAAGGCGCGTCGGTATTGCTGGCGCGCAAGAATTTCGGCTGTGGCTCGAGCCGCGAACATGCGCCTTGGGCGCTCGATCAATATGGCTTTCGCGCGCTGATCGCGCCCAGCTATGCCGACATCTTCTTCAACAATTGCTACAAGAACGGACTGTTGCCCATCGTGCTGCCCGAGCATGTGGTGGCCGGGCTGTTCGACGAGGTGCAGGCCTTCCCAGGCTACCAACTGACCGTCGACCTGGCGCGCCAGGTGATCGTCAAGCCCGACGGGTCAGAGCTGCCTTTCGATGTCGAGTCATTTCGCAGGCAATGCCTGCTCAACGGCTGGGACGACATCGGGCTGACCCTGCGCCACGCCGACAAGATTCGCGCGTACGAGGCAGTTCGCCTGGCCCGCATGCCGTGGCTGAACCACCGGCCAGCGTGAGCACGTGAGGACCTGGCTGCACAGGCTGGTGTTCGGCGGGCGCTGGCGAACCTTCATCGTAATGGGGCTGGCCTTTCTGGCATTCGGTGCGGGCACCTACAACCTGTTCCACCTGGTCCATGCCAATGCCGAACTGGTGCTGACACATGGCTGGATGGTGTTGGCCGAAGGCGCGGCCTTGCAAATGGTCGAGTTACTGCTTACGGCCTACCTAAGCATGGTGGCCTATGTACTGTTCAAGGCTTGTGAGCACCGGCTGGTGCATTGGCTTGCCGCGTCCGATGGAGTGAGTGAATGAAGATTGCAGTCTTGCCGGGCGACGGCATCGGTACAGAAATCATCGCCGAGGCCGTGAAGGTGCTGCGCGCCCTGGAGCTGCCGCTGGAGATGGAAACAGCGGTGGTCGGTGGCGCGGCCTATGAGGCGCAGGGGCATCCGCTGCCCGAGGCCACGCTGGCGTTGGCCAAGGCCGCCGACGCCGTGCTGTTCGGGGCCGTCGGTGACTGGAAATACGACAAGTTGGAGCGCGCATTGCGCCCCGAGCAGGCCATCCTGGGGCTGCGCAAGCAGCTCGGCCTGTTCGCCAATTTCCGCCCCGCCATCTGCTACGAGCAGTTGACGCATGCCTCGAGCCTGAAGCCCGAACTCGTGTCCGGCCTGGACATCTTGATCATTCGGGAGCTCACCGGCGATATCTATTTCGGCCAGCCGCGCGGGCGCCGCGTGGCGCTTGACGGCCACTTTCCCGGTGCCGAGGAAGCGTTCGACACGATGCGCTACAGCAAGCCCGAGATCGAGCGCATCGCCCATGTGGCATTTCAGGCCGCGCGCAAGCGCAGCAAGAAGGTGACCAGCGTCGACAAGGCCAATGTGCTCGAGACCTTCCAGTTCTGGAAGGATGTCGTGACCGAGGTTCACGCCCAGTACCCCGACGTGACGCTGGAACACATGTATGTCGACAATGCCGCGATGCAACTCGTCAAGGCGCCCAAGGCCTTTGACGTGGTCGTGACGGGCAACATGTTCGGCGACATCCTGTCCGACGAAGCCGCAATGCTCACCGGTTCGATCGGCATGTTGCCCTCGGCGTCGCTCGACAAGAACAACAAGGGCCTGTACGAGCCCAGCCATGGCAGCGCGCCCGACATCGCCGGCAAGGGCGTGGCCAACCCGCTGGCTACAATCCTGTCCGCTGCCATGATGCTGCGCTTCTCTCTCAACCAGCCTGCTGCGGCCGAGCGCATCGAGTCCGCGGTGAAGACCGTGCTCTCGGCGGGCTTGCGCACGGGTGACATCTGGAGCGAAGGCACGAAGAAGGTTGGCACGCGCGAGATGGGTGACGCGGTGGTCGCGGCCATCACGCGCAAACCCATTACCAAGAGCTAGGCGCTCTCTGCTCGTTTCGCCCCACTCTGGACCCCGGCGATGCGAGCCGCGGCGCCACGGGGTCTGGAGTGACGATAAGGCTGGAAACGAAATGGCACTCGTAGGATTGGTCGGCTGGCGCGGGATGGTCGGCTCCGTGCTGATGGACCGGATGCAGGCCGAGGGCGACTTTGCGCTGATCGAGCCGATGTTCTTCTCGACCTCGAACGCGGGCGCCGCCGCCCCGGCAATGGCGAAGAACGAAACCATGCTCTTCGATGCGCACGACATTGCGGCGCTCAAGCGCTGCGACATCGTCATCACCGCACAGGGCGGCGAGTACACCAAGGCCGTGTATCCCAAGCTGCGCGGTGCTGGCTGGAACGGCTATTGGATCGACGCGGCCAAGACGCTGCGGATGAATGACGACGCGGTCATCATCCTCGACCCCGTCAACCTGCCGGTCATCAAGTCGGCCCTGGCGCGCGGCGTGAAAGACTTCGTCGGCGGCAATTGCACGGTGAGCTGCATGCTGATGGGCGTGGGCGCGCTATTCAAGGCCGACCTTGTCGAGTGGATGGCCTGCACCACGTACCAGGCGGCCAGCGGCGGTGGTGCGCAACACATGCGCGAACTGCTGACGCAGTACGGCACGCTCTATGCGTCCGTCAAGGCGTTGCTCGACAACCCGGCCAGCGCCATCCTCGAGATTGACCGCCAGGTCGCGGCGACCCAGCGCGGGCTCTCGCTCGAACAGACTGCCAACTTTGGTGTCCCGCTGGGCGGCAGCCTGATCCCGTGGATCGACAGCGATCGTGGCGACGGCACCAGCCTGGAGGAATGGAAGGGTGGAGCTGAGACCAACAAGATCCTCGGCCGCGGCACGCCGGGTGACGCGACGGCCACGCCGATCGATTCGATTTGCGTGCGTGTGGGTGCAATGCGCTGCCACAGTCAATCTCTGACGATCAAGATGAAACAAGATGTCCCGCTCGCCGACATCGAAGCGCTGATTGCGGCTGACAATGTGTGGGTCAAGCTGGTGCCCAACACTCGCGAGGCCACGCTGCGCGAGCTCACGCCGGTGGCCGTGACAGGAACGATGTCGATCCCTGTCGGGCGCGTGCGCAAACTCGCCATCGGGCCACAGTACCTGGGCGCCTTCACGATTGGCGACCAGCTGTTGTGGGGCGCCGCCGAGCCCCTGCGGCGCATGCTGCGTTTGCTGCTGGCGCACTGACGCTGGCCATCCTGCGTTGCCACATGACAACAAGTTCACGACAACACGCAGTCACGCAGGGTTTCAGGCGAGGTCACACTTTGCATGAGCTTGTCACCCTATATGCTTGATGTTATTGTGATTTTGAGCACTTTCCTGCACCAGCGCGTGGCCTGACAACGCGATCCGAAAACGACATGCGACGACACTTGCGCGGCGGACAATTCACGCTGTCCGCCGCCGGTCATTGGGAGACGCCTTGAACAAGATTTCTTCGATTCACTCCGGACACCGCGCCGTCTTCGCCATGCGCGCGGTGGCTGTTGCGGCGCTGGTTCTGTCCGCATCCGGAAGCTGGGCGCTCGGCCTGGGCCGCATGGCGGTGCAATCGGCCTTGGGTGAAAACCTGCGCGCAGAGATCGACATCACGAGCATCACACCAGAGGAAGCTTCATCGCTGCGTGTGCGCATTGCGCCACCCGATGCCTACCGTGCGGCGGGTGTCGACTACGGCGCGGTATTGCCGGGCACGCAGGTCACGCTGGCGCGACGCGCCGATGGCCGATCCTATCTTCGCGTCGCAAGTGATCGCGTGGTGCAGGAACCGTTCGTCGATGTGATCCTTGAATTGAGTTGGGCCAGCGGCCGCCTGGTGCGCGAGTACACGATGCTGCTGGATCCGCCGAGTGCGCGTCAGGCTGCTGCGCCGGCGCCAGCGCCGGCGCCCGTGTCGCCCGTGATCGCCGCCGCACCGCCTGCTGCTCCCGCAGCAGCGGCTCAGCCGCCACGCGCAACCGTCCCGGCGGCCGCGGCCCCTGCGCCGCGCACCCCGGCACCCGCCGCGGCGCCGATTGCGCCTGCAGCGCCGCGCGCCTCGCGGCCGGCCCCTGTGGTTGCCGAGTCGGGCGACGAATACCGTGTGCGCGGTGGCGACACCCTGTCGCGGATCGCCGAGCGCTCATTGCGCGAAGGGCTGTCGCTCGACCAAATGCTGGTGGCGCTTTGGCGCGGGAATCCGCAGGCCTTCATCGAGAACAACATGAACCTGCTGAAGGCAGGTTCGGTGCTGAAGTTGCCCGCAGCGTCGGCCTCGAAGGACATCGCTGCCGACGAAGCCAGGCAGATCATCCAGGCACAGAGTGCCGATTTCGGTGCCTATCGCCAGCGTCTGGCGGGCGGCGCGCCGGCTGTCAAGACCAGCGAGCCAGCGCGTCAGGCTACGGGCAAAGTGCAGGCCCAGGTCGATGACAAGAAGGCCGCCGCCGCCAGCCCGGATCGCCTGACCCTGTCGCAGGGTGGGGTCAACGCTGCAGCCGCCGCAGCCAAAGCGTCAAAGGACACCGAGAAGAAGGAACAGACCGCGCGCCTGGCCGAGTTGGCGCGCAACGTCGAGGATCTGAAGAAGCTCAAGGACGGCACCGGCACTGCCGCGCCCAAGCCCGGCACGATGCCCGCTGCGCCGCCAGCGCCAGCGCCAGCCGCCCCGGTTGCGGCGCCGGCTGTCGCGCCCGCGCCCGCGCCTGTGATCGTGGCCGCGGCGCCGCCTCCTGCGCCAGAGCCTTCGCCAGCCGCGGCGCC
>JANOPR010000085.1:0-6548 GCA_031421955.1 Burkholderiales bacterium | reverse complement strand
TCGCATCGACGCGCTGCTCGCCGCAGCGCGCGCAGCGCGCGCTCGCGCCTATGCCCCGTACTCCCAGTTCACGGTCGGGGCGGCCTTGCTCGACGATCAGGGCAACATCCACGCGGGCTGCAATGTCGAGAGTGCGGCCTACCCGCAGGGCCTGTGCGCCGAGGCGGTGGCGATCGGGCAGCTTGTGCTGTCGGGCGGCAGGCGCATCCGGGCCGTGGCCGTCGTCGGCGCCGGGCCGCTGCTGGTCACGCCTTGTGGCGGCTGCCGGCAGAAGTTGCGCGAGTTCGCCGCCGACGAGGTGCCGATCCTGGTCGGCGACATGACCAGCCTGCGCGGCCGCTTCACGCTGGGTGAGTTGCTGCCTTGGAGCTTCGGTCCGGAGCACCTGGCATGAGCCGCAGTGCCGCTCCCAAGGCAAATACCGCAGTGCGCAGCACGGGGGATGCCTGATGAGCATTGCGATCGAGCAGTCGGCCGCGCACATCGCCACGCTGTGCGGCGCCCGACGCCCGGCGATCGCGATCGTGCTGGGTTCGGGCTGGCAGGGCGTTGCCGACCTGGTGCAGGACGGCGTGGATATCGCCTATGGCGAACTGCCCGCCTTCCCTGAGGTGGGCGTCGCCGGTCACGCCGGCACGCTGCGCGTCGGGCGCATCGCCGGCATCGAGGTCGCGGTCCTGTCGGGCCGCCAGCATACGTACGAACATGGGCAGGCCGACGGCATGAAGGGCGCGATCCGCACCTTGGCCAGCCTGGGCGTGCGACTGCTGCTGTTGACCAACGCCGCGGGCAGCCTGGACACTGCCATGCGGCCGGGCAGCCTGATGGTCCTGTCCGACCACCTGAACATGACCCAGCGCACGCCGCTTCATGGCGAAGCGGGCAGCGATCGCTTTGTCGACCTCGGCAAGGCCTACGACGCCGCCTTGCGCCGCGCCGCGTTGCGCGTGGCGGCCCAACAAGGCGTGACGCTGCACGAGGGCGTCTACGCCTGGATGCTCGGCCCGCAGTTCGAGACGCCGGCCGAGATCCGCATGCTGCGCCTGCTCGGTGCGCAGGCCGTGGGCATGAGCACCGTGCCCGAGACCATCCTCGCCCGTCACGCGGGCCTGCGCGTGCTGGCCTTGTCGATGTTCACCAACATGGGTTGCGGCCTCGAGGACGAGGCGCTTTCGCATGCCCATACCCTGGCGGTTGCCAAGGCTGCGGGCGACCAGGCGGTCGGGTACGTGCGCGCCTTGCTGCCGAGCATGGCCGCAGAGATCTGACCGACGCACGCGACCCCATCGACCCGCACACTGTTCATGACCAAGACCTGCCAACTTCCGGAGAAACTCGCCATGCGCCTGCTCGCCGTCTCGCTCCTCGTCGCCGTCGGCATGGCTGCCTGCACCACCACGCCGCCGCGCGCCACCCAGCCCGTCAACGTCAAGATCCTGGCGATCAATGACTTCCACGGCAACCTGCAGCCCCCACGCGGCGGCATCCGCATCAAGGATCCGGCCGACGCCAGCAAGACCATCAATGTGCCGGCGGGCGGCTCCGAGCACCTGGCCACGGCGGTGGCGCAGTTGCGCGCCAAGAACCCGAACCACATCTTCGTTGCCGCCGGCGACCTGATCGGTGCCACGCCGCTGCTGTCGGCGCTGTTCCGCGACGAGCCGACGATCGAATCGCTGGGCCTGATGGGCCTGGAAGTGACGGCCGTGGGCAACCACGAATTCGACAAGGGATCGGCCGAGCTGTTGCGCATGCAGCGCGGCGGCTGCCACCCGACCGAAGGCTGCAAGGGCCCGCAATCCTTCAAGGGCGCGAGCTTCCAGTACCTGGCGGCCAGCACCATCGACCTGCGCACAGGCAAGACGATCCTGCCGCCTTACCACGTCAAGCGGTTCGAGGGCGTTCCGGTCGCGTTCATCGGGCTGACGCTGAAGGACACGCCGAGCATCGTTGTGCCCAGCGGCGTCGCGGGCCTGCGTTTCGACGACGAGTCCGAGACGGTCAACCGCCTGGTGCCTGAACTCAAGCGTCAGGGCGTCGAAGCCATCGTCGTGCTGATCCACGAGGGCGGCGTACCGACCGGCGACTACAACGAGTGCCCGGGGATCTCGGGCCCGATCGTCGACATCGTCAAGAAGTTCGACAAGGCCGTCGACGTCGTGGTCACGGGGCACACCCACCGTGCATACAACTGCGTCATCGACGGCCGGCTCGTGACCAGCGCCGACAAGTACGGCACCGTGGTCAGCGAGATCGACATCGTCCTCGACCACAAGACGGGCGACGTGTTGCAGGCCAAGGCCGACAACGTGATCGTTCGCACCGAGCGTTTCGCCAAGGACGCGGCGCAGACCGAGCTGATTGCCGTCTACGAAAAGCTCGCCGCGCCGCTGGCCAAGCGCGTGGTCGGCAAGATCGTCGCGACACTGACACGCGACTCTAGCCCGGCCGGCGAGAGCCCCGTGGGCCAGGTGATCGCCGACGCGCAACTCGCTGCCACGCGCGCGGCGGCCGATGGCGGCGCCCAGATCGCGCTGATGAATCCGGGCGGCGTGCGCGCCAACCTGACGGCC
The DNA here is from genome assembly GCA_031421955.1 of Burkholderiales bacterium. Lineage (GTDB taxonomy): Bacteria > Pseudomonadota > Gammaproteobacteria > Burkholderiales > Burkholderiaceae_C > CADEEN01. The sequence continues at coordinate 3,975 of JANOPR010000085.1, read as the reverse complement.
GCTGCCGACGGTGCGGTGCGCTACGAGGACCTGTTCTCGGTGCAACCGTTCTACAACAACCTGGTCACGATGACGCTGACCGGGGCGCAGATCGTGCAGTTGCTCGAGCAGCAGTGGCTCGGACAGCCGCAACCGCGCATCCTTCAGGTGTCGCGCGGGTTCGGCTACAGCTGGGACAACGCCAAGCCGGTCGGTCAGCGCGTGGTGCCTGGCAGCGTCATGCTCGATGGCAGGCCAATCGAGGCTGCGGCCAGCTACCGCGTCACGGTCAACAGCTTCCTGGCCGACGGTGGCGACAACTTCCAAATACTGAAACAGGGCCGCGACCGGCGCACGGGTGCAATGGATGTGGACGCCTTCGAGGCCCATGTCGCGCGCGGTGCGGCCACGGCGTCGGGTGCAGCGCGCATCGTGCGCTTGAACTGAAGCGCGCGTCAGGCGACCATGGATCGCTGGCTCGGCGCCGCACTCGACTACCTGCCGCGCTGGGTCGAGCACCAGATGCGGAGCTCGGAGCAGCCGGGCTGCGCGTTGGCCGTGGTGCACCGGGGCCGCGTCGTCTGCGAGGCCGCGTTCGGCCACGCCGACCTGGCGCGCGGTGTGGCACTCACGCCGCGGCACCTGTTTCGGGTCGCGTCGCACTCCAAGACCTTCACCGCCGCCGCGCTGCTCCTGTTGCGCGAGCGCGGGCGGCTGCGCCTGGACGATCCCGTGGGCCGCCATGTCCAGGGCCTGCATCCGGACGTGGCGGCCGCGACGCTGTCGCAGCTCTTGTCGCACAGCGCCGGCCTGGTGCGCGACGGCCCTGACGCCAGCCAATGGGCGCAGCGGCGGCCCTTTCTCGACGAGGCCGAGTTGCGGGCCGACCTCGCTGCGGGCACGTTGCTCGAGCCGAATACGCGTTTCAAGTACTCGAACCATGGCTACGGCCTGCTGGGCCTGGCGGTCCAGGCCATCACGGGCGAAGCGTACGCAAGCTGGGTCGCACGCGAGATCGTGGCGGCGTCGGGCCTGCAGGCAACGCAGGCGGACGTGCCCCTGCGGCGCGGCACGCCATTGGCGCGCGGCCACAGCGCCAAGCTGCCACTGGGCCGCCGCGTCGTGATTCCGACGGACGGTTCGACCCACGCATTGGCTGCGGCGACTGGCTTTGTCAGCACCGCGGCCGAGCTCGCGCGGTTCATGGCCAGTCTGGCGCCCGAGGCCCGCACCAGCGTGCTCAAGGTGTCGAGTCGGCGCGAGATGCTGCGCCGGCAATGGCGCGACCCGCACGCCAGCCTCGAACGTTGGTATGGGCTGGGCACGATTTCAGGCTCGATCACGGGCATGGCCGGCCGCTGGGACTGGTTTGGCCACACCGGCGGCTTCCCCGGCGTGATCACGCGCACGGTTTGCGTGCCCGGGCAACAGCTCGCCGTGTCGGTCCTGACCAATGCGTCCGACGGCTTGTCGCATGCCTGGGTCGACGGCGCGTTGCACATCCTGCAGGCATTCGCGACCCATGGCGCACCGTCGCGGCGCACGGCGCCCTGGACCGGCCGCTGGTGGAGCCTGGCGAGTACCGTCGATCTGCTGGCCACCGCTTCGCGCGTGCTGGTGGCCAATCCGGGCCTCGCCAATCCGGTGCTCGACGCCAGCGAAATCGAGGTCGATCCGCGTCTGCGTGGGGGCAGTCTGCACGGCCGCATCGTGCTGGCCGGAGGTTTTGCCCATCATGGCGAGCCCGCGCGGCTGGAGGTCGACGCCCGCCGCCGGCCCAAGGCGCTGTGGATCGGTGGCACGCGCCTGCTGCTCGAAGGGGCGCACGCCCGCGAACTCGGCAAGCGTTACGGCTCGAAGTGACATGAAGTCCTTGCCGCAGGAAGTGATCCGCAGCAAGCGCGAAGGCCACGCGCTGAGTGCCCACGAAGTGTCGGACTTCGTGCACGGGTTGGTCACGGGCTCGTGGACCGATGCCCAGGTGGCGGCCCTGGCGATGGCCGTACTGCTGCGCGGCATGGGGCCCGAGGAAACCGTGGCCTTGACCCATGCGATGACGCATTCGGGCGACGTGCTCGACTGGAGCGCCAGTGGCCTTTCCGGCCCGATCGTGGACAAGCATTCCACGGGCGGCGTGGGCGACAAGGTCAGCCTGATGCTGGCGCCGATCGTGGCCGCATGCGGCGGCGTGGTGCCCATGATCAGCGGGCGCGGCCTGGGCCATACGGGTGGCACGCTCGACAAGCTCGAAGCCTTGCCCGGCTACCAGTGCACGCCCTCGCACGACGTCCTGCTGGCCACGCTGCGCGACGTCGGCTGCGCGATCGTCGGCGCCAGCCAGCGCGTCGCGCCCGCCGACCGCCGGCTCTATGCAATTCGCGACGTCACGGCCACGGTGGAATCGGTGCCGCTGATCACGGCCAGCATCCTGTCCAAGAAGCTCGCCGCCGGCCTGCACGCGCTGGTGATGGACGTCAAGGTCGGCAACGGCGCGTTCTGCCCGACGATCGGCCAGGCACAGGCACTGGCCACCAGCCTGGCCGAGGTGGCAAGAGGCGCGGGCCTGCCCACGCGTGCCGTGATCACGGACATGAACCAGGTGCTGGGCCGTACCGCAGGCAACGCGCTGGAAACCCGCGAAGCCATCGACTTCCTCACCGGCCGCGAGCGCGAGCCGCGCCTGCTGGCTGTGACGCTGGCGCTGGCCGCGCACATGCTCGAACTCACCGGCCTGGCTGCCAGCCTGGAGGAGGGCGAGCAGCGCGCCCGCAAGGCCCTCGAGCAGGGCCATGCCGCGGAACGGTTTGCGCGCATGGTCGCCGCTCTTGGCGGACCGCGCGACGTGCTCGCTGCAGGTGGCGCTGCGATGGCGCAGGCACCGGTCGTCGTCGATGTGGCCGCGCCAGCCGCGGGATTCGTCGCTGCGATGGACACGCGCGCGATCGGCCTGACCGTCGTCGCGCTCGGAGGCGGCCGGCAGCGCAGCGGCGAGGCGATCGACCCGAGCGTGGGCTTGTCTGACTGCCTGGCCGTTGGCGCGCGCGTGCAGGTGGGTCAGCCCCTGGCGCGCGTGCACGCGCGCAGTGCCGAGGATGCGGCGCGCGCAGCCCTGGCGCTGCGGTCCGCGATCGAAATTCGCGCAAGGGTTCCGCACGTGCACCCCCCCGTGGTGCAGGTCTTCGCGAGCGGGTAAACCCCGCCGGAGCCCGCAAAGAGCGCGCTCCTAGAATGGTCGCCAGACCTCGACCCCCGGAGCCCCTTCAATGCCGACCGCCCGCCGCAGCCGCACCAGCCCGCCCAAAGCCGGCGACAGCGCGACGGCAAGTCAAGTGCGCGTGCTCAAGAAGTACCCGAACCGGCGCCTGTACGACACCCAGACCAGCAGCTACATCACGCTGGCCGACGTCAAGCAAATGGTGCTCGACGGGCAGGACTTCGAGGTGCGCGACGCCAAGAGCAGCGACGACCTGACGCGCAGCATCCTGCTGCAGATCATCCTGGAAGAAGAGAGCGTGGGCGTGCCGATGTTCTCGACCCAGGCGCTCGAGCAGATCATTCGCTACTACGGTCACGCGATGCAGGGCGTGATGGGCAGTTTCCTGGAGCAGAACCTGCAGGCCTTCACCGCCGCGCAGACGCGCTTTGCGGACCAGACCCAGGGTGTCTACGACCCGAAGAACCTCACCCCCGAGGCCTGGACGAAACTCATCAGTGGCCAGACGCCGATGGTGCAGGGTTTGATGGGCAACTACCTCGAACAGTCGAAGAGCCTGTTCGAGCAGATGCAGGCGCAGGCCGCCAAGCAGGCCGAGGCGCTGTTTCCGGGGCTGGCGCGGACAAAGAAGTAGGGCGCGGTGCGGGCTTGACGCCCGCCGGTGGCTGTGCCGGCATGGGCGTTGTCGGCGGTGGCCTGCGTCGCGGTCACTCGGCATGAACGAGGATGAACAATCGACATAGGTCTGCCCCGTGCGAATGGCGAAATGCCGGACCCGGATC
>JANOPR010000084.1:0-1614 GCA_031421955.1 Burkholderiales bacterium | reverse complement strand
CTGGCGGCGCCCTGCGCGCACATCTGGTTCCTGAAGTCGCTGCCGTCGCGTCTGGGCCTCGTGCTGGACATGACGCTGCGCGATATCGAGCGCGTGCTGTACTTTGAAGCCTATGTCGTCGTCGACCCGGGCATGACGCCGTTGAAGAAGTTCTCGATCATGAGCGAGGACGACCACGATGCCAAGCGCACCGAGTACGGCGACGAGTTCATCGCGCTGATGGGCGCCGAGGGTGTCAAGAAGTTGCTCGAGGAAATGGATCTGGACGTTGAGATCGACAAGATCCGCAACGACCTGACCGGCTCCGAGCTGAAGATCAAGAAGAACTCCAAGCGCCTGAAGGTCATGGAGGCCTTCAAGCGGTCGGGCATCAAGCCCAACTGGATGGTGATGGACGTGCTGCCGGTGCTGCCGCCGGACCTGCGTCCGCTGGTGCCCCTGGATGGCGGCCGCTTTGCCACCAGCGACCTGAACGACCTTTATCGCCGCGTCATCAATCGCAACAACCGCCTGGCGCGGCTGCTCGAGTTGAAGGCGCCGGAGATCATCGTGCGCAACGAGAAGCGCATGCTGCAGGAGGCCGTGGATTCGCTGCTCGACAACGGCCGCCGCGGCAAGGCCATGACCGGCGCCAACAAGCGCGCGCTCAAGTCCCTGGCCGACATGATCAAGGGCAAGAGCGGGCGCTTCCGCCAGAACCTGCTGGGCAAGCGCGTCGACTACTCGGGCCGTTCGGTCATCGTGGTCGGCCCAACGTTGAAGCTGCACCAGTGCGGCCTGCCCAAGCTGATGGCGCTCGAACTCTTCAAGCCCTTCATCTTCTCGCGCCTGGAGGCGATGGGTATCGCCACCACCATCAAGGCGGCGAAGAAGGAAGTCGAGAGCGGTACGCCGGTGGTCTGGGACATCCTCGAGGAAGTCATCAAGGAACACCCGGTGTTGCTGAACCGCGCGCCGACCCTGCACCGCCTGGGCATCCAGGCTTTCGAGCCGGTGCTGATCGAAGGCAAGGCCATCCAGCTGCACCCGCTGGTCTGCGCAGCCTTCAACGCCGACTTCGACGGCGACCAGATGGCCGTGCATATTCCGTTGTCGATCGAGGCGCAGATGGAAGCCCGCACACTGATGCTGGCCTCCAACAACGTGCTCTTCCCGGCCTCGGGCGAGCCGTCGATCGTGCCGTCGCAGGACGTGGTGCTGGGCCTGTACTACGCCACCCGCGACCGTGTCAATGCCAAGGGCGAGGGCATGATATTCGCCGACATCGCCGAGGTGCAGCGCGCGCTGGACAACGCCCAGGTCGAGGTGACTGCCAAGGTGGCGGTGCGCCTGACCGAGTATGTGAAGGGCGAGGACGGTGAATTTGCGCCGGTCACGAAGCTGGTGGACACGACGGTCGGCCGCGCGCTGCTGTCGGAAATCCTGCCCAGGGGCCTGCCCTTCGCGCACATCAACAAGGCGCTGAAGAAGAAAGAGATCAGCAAGCTGATCAACGTCTCGTTCCGCAAGTGCGGCCTGAAGGAAACCGTGGTGCTGGCCGACAAGCTGCTGCAAGCCGGCTTCCGTCTGGCCACGCGCGCCGGCATTTCGATCGGCATCGACGACATGCTGGTG
>JANOPR010000083.1:0-1762 GCA_031421955.1 Burkholderiales bacterium | reverse complement strand
ATCACGTGGGCACGATCTCGGCCGACGGCCGGGAGGCCACGCCGCTCGCCGTGGCCGACGCGTCGCGCGGCGTGCTGGCGCTGATCCAGTTGCTGGCGCGCGGCGAAGCCCTGCCGCAGCCTTCCGGCGCGCGCCTGCCGGTCGAGGTGCTGAGCCTGCGCGCGCCGCTGCCGCAACCGCGGCGCGGCCTGTTCTGCGTCGGGCGCAACTACCGCGCCCACGCGGCGGAACTGGCCGGCAGCGTCTTCGCCAGCCACATGCCCTCGGAAGACGCCTGGCCGATCGTCTTCACCAAGTTCGCCGAAAGCGTGATCGGCCCGCACGACGCGGTGCGAATGCCCGGCGCGGCGGTGTCGGTGCAGATCGACTACGAGTCCGAACTCGCGGTGGTCATCGGTCGGGGTGGCCGAGACATTGCTCGCAACCGGGCGATGGACCATGTCTTGGGCTACACGGTGGTGAACGATGTCACCGCACGCGATGTGCAGATGCGCCACCAGCAGTGGGACCTGGGCAAGAGCTTCGATACCTTTTGCCCGATGGGCCCCTGGATCACAACCGCCGACGAAATGGACGGCCGCGACACGCGGGTGCGCGGCTGGGTCAACGGCGAGCTGCGCCAGGACGGCCACACGCGCGACCTGATCTTCGACATCGCCACGCTGATCGAAACCTGCTCGCGCGGCATCACGCTGCTGCCGGGCGACGTGATCGCCACGGGCACGCCGGCCGGCGTGGGCATGGGGTTTACGCCGCCCCGCTATCTGGCCGCGGGCGATATCGTGCGCATCGAGATCGACGGCCTCGGTGCCATCGAAAACCGTTTCGAGTAGGCCATGGCATTGCACCAGATCGACCGCATGGTGGTGGAGGACGAGGGCGAAGGCCCGGTCGTCGTCTGCGTGCACGGTCTGGGCGGCAGCAGCAACACCTTCACGCCGCTGATGCCGGCGCTGACGCGCCAGCGCGTGATCCGCGTCGACCTGCCGGGCAGCGGCCGCTCGCAGCGCGCCGAGGGGTCGCTGTCGATCGAGCGCTTCGTGCAGGCCCTGCTGTCGATGTGCACGCGCCTGGGCGTGGCGCAGGCGCATTGGATCGGGCATTCGATGGGCACCATCGTCTGCCAGCATCTGGCCCTCGCGCAGCCGCGGCTGGTGGCCAGCCTGGCACTGTTCGGCCCGCTGATCGTGCCGGCTGAAGCCGCACGCCCGGCGCTGCGTGCCCGCGCTGCCAAGGCCCGGGCCGACGGCGCGGCCGGCATGCACGACATCGCACAGGCACTCCTGGGCGTTGCCCTTTCGGCCGACACGCGCCAGCGCCTGCCGCTGGCCGTGGCTTTTGTGCGTGAGAGTCTGATGCGCCAGGACGCTGAGGCCTATGGGCGCAACTGTGATGCGTTGGCCGACGCCGGTGCTGCGGCGGTCGAGCGCATCGAAGCGCCGGTGCTGCTGGTCACGGGCGACGAGGACGGCGTGGCCCCACCGCAGGCCGTGCGCGTCATGGCCGAGAAGCTGCATGCCGCACGCAGCACGCGGGTGGTGGTGCTGCCGCGCTGCGGCCACTGGACCCCGATCGAGCGGCCCGAGGAATGCCAGCGCGAGCTGCGCGAGTTTCTCGCCGCGCAAAGGAGCTGAGGATGTCGGACACCCTGTTCACCAACGTGCGCATCTTCGACGGCGGCGGCGAAGCGCCGTTCACCGGCGACGTGCTGGTGCAGGGCAACCGGATCTCGCGCGTCGTGAAAACCGGCTACGGCATGCGC